>JAOZRQ010000114.1 GCA_029940115.1 Desulfobacterales bacterium | reverse complement strand
GGCTGCCCAGTCATTGAGGTTGAGAGGCAATGAGTCTCAAACCGTGAAGGTTGAAGGGCAATGAGACCGCCTTTCTTGCACTCCCTTTGTTGAGCTCTCCCACACTTGAACCGGCGCCTGAAACCTTTCGTTGAAGCCAAGGAGCCTGCGCTGAAGCCGAGGATGGAGGTGCAAAGAAGGTCCTTTGGGATGACAGGGTCTCAGCCATTGCCAATCTTTGCACTCCTCTTGCTTGAGCCTCCACAAGCAATGATGGGACAAAAGTTTCCTGCCAAAAATCCGGACAAAAGTTTCACCCACATCCGACAATCGACACAAAAAACGCCGGGACTTCAGGTGAACCGCTTTGCCAAGCGGGTCTCCCCGAACCGCATGGGAAGCAGGATCGCGAGGATGCTGATGAAGAAGGCCAACCCGAATGATCCGACCGTCCATATCCGGCTGAAAAGGCTCAATCGCCTGTCGTGCATCTCAGCCATGAATATCTCATAGACCGGACCCGATTCAAGCATGATGATCAGTCCGACATATCCCGCGCACAAGGTCATGAAGAGAACCCCCCCGTAGCTCGTCACCGTCTGAACCGGGTTCTCCGCCTTGAAATCCGGGTATGCCGCGCCGATCCCAATCCCCATGGAGACCACCCCGGGAACTACGAAAAAGACCGTGATTGTCGAAAGTGTCATCATGAAGGGCGTCACATGGAGAAGGATGTTGGTGACAACGATGAGTATCTCGGTCAGCAAGAGCAACGGAATGTAATAGATGAAAAACTTGATCCAGAGAAAATGTTTCAGGGGAATGGGCGCGGATTTCACGATCCAGAACGCGTCCCTCTCAGTGCTGACCGCAGGGTATGCGAAACGGGCCGCGACCGCGGTCAGCACAAAGAGCGCGAGCCCCACGTTCAGAAAGGAGAGGAGGTTCTGAAGATAGATCGTCTTTATCGGCGACTTTTCAAGAGGAAGGGCCTTGAAGTTATAGACATAGATGACAATGAGCCCCGTGATCAGAAAGAGCTGGGACCACTGGGTCTGATCCCGGAAGAAACTTTTGATCTCCTTGAAGGCAAAGGCCCGGACCGGGCCTGGCAGGAATTTGAAAAAACGCGTTCCCGATGGCCGGGAGGTGAACAGGCGGGCCGGCGCAGTCTGGGTTTTTGAAAACCCCTTGAAATAGAACCTGTCCGCAAGGAGGATGATCAGAGACAGAATCGTTCCGACGCAACTCCAAGAGAGGAGCATATGAAACAGCCCTTCCGTCATCGAACCGGTGAGCGCGCTCCTGATGCTGTCAAATGCCCAAGTGCTCGGGAGATAGGCCGGCGCGGGCATCTGGAGGTTTTTGATGTAAACCAGCGCGGAGATGAACACATCCGGATCAACCAGAAGTTCCGGCTTCAGGAGGCGGAACGCAATGTAAAGCAACATGAAGAGGGCAAGGCCCAGGAATATGAAGATGGTCTTCATGCGGCTCGCGGGGACCAGCATCACCGCAAGCAACACCAGAATGGAACTGATCCCGGACGCAGTGAGGGAGAGGGAAAACAACGCCATGATGACGCTGATGTAAAAGAAGAGGCCCCCCTCATAAATGATCCCATATGAGAGAAAGACCGGCAACGTATAGACGATGACCATCCAAGCACTCTCGGCCGTGCTGTCGAGCCATCGGGCCACAAATATCTTGCCACTCGGAACCGGCATGGCATGAACCAAGGGCAGATCCCTTGAAAGGTAGAGTTTGGAAAGGGCGGTCAGGATGCTGCTGAAGATCAGGAGCGCGAAGGAGGTGATGAGGAGCATGGAGAGAAGTTTGTACGCCACGATGTCGCCGATCTCCTCAATACTCCTGAAATAGCCGAGGACTTTCAGGGAGACGGCAAATATCCCGGCCCACAACAGCGCGCCGATTACGCCGAGCACCAGAAAGCGGATGGTGCCCCGGGTGCCCTTTCCAGAAAAGGTCATGTTCCTCACAGACCACATCCTCGGTTTCAAAAGAGTGATGATGTCATTCATAAGTTTCACCTTCATTGAGTTGCCATTTCTGAGAGTTATAACGCTTTTCGGGGCCCGTGAACTTGAACTTGAACTTGAACGTGAACTTGTTTCATCCGGGTATTTACCTCAATTTCACCGTGATGTAATACCCCTGATCTCCTCGTTGCAAAAGGATCACTACCGACGGTTTTTTGCGGTTCTTGACCATCGCCTTTTCAAAGTCGTTCACATTTCTGATGGCCATGTCGCCCACCTGTCGGATCACGTCTCCTGTGGTGACGCCGATATCCGCCAGATGCGTTCCTTGGCGCATTTCTGTGATGATCACGCCATTGCTCGCCCGGATGTCGTAGTTGTAGCGTCTCATCTTTGACAGCTCATCCACTCTTATCCCAAGAAGGGTGTAAGCCAGTTCAGAAGCCCGTTCCAAGGGGAACATCTCTGTCTTGACGGACACGGTTCGCTTTTTGCGGGATCGCCAGATGGTCATTTTCACGGTGTCTCCCGCGGCGAAGTTTTTTATCCCCGCATCATAATCCTGACTTGAATAGATCTCCAGTGTTCCCACATACAGGATGATGTCCCCCTCACGAATTCCCGCGTCATATGCCGGGCTTCCCCATTCGACCCCTTTGACAATAGCGCCCCCGTTTCCCGGGATTTTCAGATAATGGGCCACATCTGGGTTCAGATCTTGGACAACCATGCCCATCCACGGCTCGGTCACCTCTCCGTATCGGATCAGGTCAAAGACGATTCGCCTTGCCTTGTTGATCGGGATGGCAAAACCGATGCCCTGGGCCTTGGCATATACGGCCGTGTTGATGCCGATCAGGTCGCCGTTGATGTTCAGCAGGGGGCCCCCGCTGTTCCCGGGATTGATGGATGCGTCGGTCTGGATGAAGTTGTGATAGGCCCGCTTCTCGCCTGCCCGGACGCTCCGGTTCAGCGCGCTGATGACGCCGGTGGTCACTGTGTGGGAGAATCCAAAGGGATTGCCGATGGCGATCACGGTCTCACCGATCATCAGGTCATCCGAATTCCCCATTTCAACAGAAGGGAGCAAAAGGGATTTGATGTCGGATTTGGGATCGTCAGATTCGGACAGGATTTGTAGCACCGCCAAGTCAGAATCCGAGTCCGCGCCCACGACGCCGGCCTTGAATTCCCGTTCATCCTTCAGCACCACCATGATGGTTCCGGTTTTTTCCACGACATGGGCGTTGGTCAGAATCAATCCCCGCTTCCCGTCAATGATGACACCGGATCCCAAGCTGCTTTTCTTGTACCGCTGTTCAAATCCGGGTTCAAAGAAATCACGGAAAAAGGAGTCAAAAAGCGAATCCCCGAATCTGGAAAACGGGCTGGACCGCTTACGGACTTCATACTCTGAGCTGATGTTCACCACCGCGGGGCCGACCTTTCGCACCGCCCTCACCACCGGATTTTCCCGCTCATACCCATACGCGGGGGTGAAAAAAAGAGATATGGCAAGGCAGATGATGGCCGAATGGAAAAAATTTGTTTTTTTTGACATGGGCATTCCCTCTGTCCAATTTGCATTTTGAAACCCTCAGTTTGTAGTTCCGCCTTCAGGCGGTCTTGCACCGCCTAAAGGCGGGACTACCAACTTGACTACAATCTCAAATAACATGATGAGATGCGGATTTCAACTCTTTTCTTGATAATCAGTGGAACAATTGACAATCGCAATGAACTATGTTAAACATTTTCAAAATGAAACCCAGAACCCCATCCTGAAAAGAGGACACCATGGAGAAAAAAAAGATCACCATTCTGTTTCTTTTGACTGCTTTGACGCTTTCCCCTTCACTCGCCGACGCCGCAGATGGCTACTTCTCTGCCGGCGCCGGTTTCGGCGGGATGGCAAAGGCGTATAATCTCACCATAGAAGGCGGGGCCAAGGAGATCAAGATGGGCCACCGAACATTGCTCATTGGCGCGGGCATTCCCCTCATTCCTCATGGATACGACAATGTCCCGTCGGATACTTATGATTATCCCTGCCCTCACCCGGACTATGTGACCTTGGACAAAGAATATGACGGCACCGAACTCGGGTTTTACGCCAAAGTGGGCATGGAAACCGTACGTCCGGGAATCTATCTCTCCACACTGCTCGGATTCACCCGGGTCACCCGAATCCAGGTCTCGGAATCCGTCAGCACTGGCCGACATTATGAGCAGTCATCAGACAAGGAGGTCTATTGGATGCTGGGCGTGGGGGTAACCTATTTCAAAGAATTGTTTGACGATGACTGGCGCTTCTGTTTTCAGTTGGACTTGGACAACCGGCGAGGGGCGACGGGAAGTGTCGGATTTTATTGGTAAGAGAGCTTCCAAAAGGTAAATGTTTCGGATGGGAAAAGTTTGTACAAACTTTTCATATGAAATGAAGGATGCCAAAAGTGGTTTGCACTTTTCGGATGGGAAAAGTTTGTGGTTCCGCCTCTCGGCGGTGCCACACCGCCTGAAGGCGGAACTACAAACTTTTTCGTCTCAAAAAACTGTGAACTGATGGATGAAGGATGCCGAAGTCTGAGAACAGAAGATGATAGATATCCTGCTGAACCTCGTTGACATCGCGGCGATAATGGCCATCATCCTCCTGCCATTCGCGATTATCATCAAGCTTTGCGAGTTGTTCTGGGGGGAGAGGGTTGTCAAAAACAGGGTGGATCGGTTATGGGCATATTTCAGCAGGGGCAGTGTCACGGATTTCCCCGGCAAAACCGCCCGAGCCATGATCCGATCCTGCGCCTCTGTTTTCGGCGAGCCGTTCTCTCTCAGCAACCTGTTTCTCAGCTTTCTGATCAGCGCCACACTCGGTGCCGCGGGGATCATCGCCGGGAGGATTCTCGAAACCGGGACATGGGACGCGGTCCACCGCACCATCCATTCGCTCATCCCTTGCAGTGACGGATTTTATCAGACCGAATATCTTTTTCCGTTCAAATTCCTCTGCGACTACCTCACCTTCGTCATCACGCTCCGATACTCGGAACAGATATCCCGGCGAGACGGATTTTTCTTCCGAATCTGCACGATCATCGCGAACATCTTCTTTGCCACCCTCCTCGCCCTGACCGGTGTCGTTGGCATCAAGGTGATCGCAGGTCTCTCCCGGAACGAGCCATTCGGATATGAACTGTTGCTGACCGCGTCTGCGAACGCGATTCATACCGCCGGATCCTTCATTTCCGGACAGGGGAGCGATTTCGATTCATTCATCTTCGGCCTCACCGCGCTCCTGCCGACGTCCCTGTACCTCTCATTTCTGGGACTGATGAGCATCGTCCATCTCTGGGACCGCCTCATCCATAAAATCACCTCGGGGCTGGGGCAACGGTTCATATTTGTGAAAATACCTGTCCTGCTCAGCTTGGTTCTGCTGATCTACAGCTTGGCAGAGATCATCGAGTGGCTGATTCGGCGAAGATGAGCCAGTTTCTCGGTACCTGCCATACAGACTTTTGCGACCTGGAAAAACGCCTCTGGGGGCAGGAATGTTCACCAATCCTTCTCCACCCGCCGTTTCCGATAAACCGGAATCATCGCCTTCCCCGGCTGGTCTTGCAGACGATTCAACATCCGTTCCGCCTGCTTCTCCTCCTCATTCTCTCCAGCCTCCTCTGGGGGAGGAGCCATGCCGGCGGTTTTCTCATCGCCCTCTTCTCCCCCGTCTGACGGGGCAGGTTGTTGCTGGGCTGCCTGTTCATCCTTCATCTCATCGCCATACTCCGGGCTTGGCTGCTGTTGATCCTTTTCGGAATCTTCAGACTTCTCCTCACCACTCGGAGATTTCTGAGACTCGTTCTGCTCCTCTTCGGATTCATCCTTCTCCCCCTTTTGAGACTCATTCTGCTCCTCTTCGGATTCATCCCCCTTTTGAGACTCATTCTGCTCCCCTTCGGATTCATCCTTTTTTTGCGAATCGTCTCCCTTACTCGGAGACTCCCCTTCGGATTCATCCTTCTCCCCCTTTTGAGACTTATTCTGCTCCCCTTCGGATTCATCCTTTTTTTGCGAATCGTCTCCCTTATTGTCGCACGATGGTTGTTGCTGTTTCTGCATCTCCATCATTTTTTTGACATATTGGAGATTCTGCTTTGCCTGGGCATCTTCCGGATCAATCGCAATCGCCTCCTCATAGTTCTTCACCGCCTCATCATATGCCCCTTTCTGGACTTGGGCGTTGCCGAGATTGTAGGATGCCTTCTGTTTCAGCCGCTGATCATCCGTCTTTTCAATCGCCTCCTTGTAGCGGGCAATCGCCGAGTCCAAATCATCCATTTGGTAGTGGGAATTCCCGATGTTGTACAGAATCTTGGGGTTGTCCGGATCATCCAACTGGGCGTCAATGAAAAGCTTGAGGGCCTTGTCATACTCCCCTGCCTGATAAGCCGTCATCCCTTCCCGCAAGGGGCCGGCATCCGCTGGCGGGGTGAGGATGAGTGCCAGGAGAATCACCATCCCTAGGACAGACACGGCCTTTTTGACTGAGGGGAGAAACAATTCCAGGCAAAGCGCGAGAATCGCAAGCCCGAGGAACCACTGATATCGGTCCTCCCATATCTGCTTTCGCCCACTTTCGAGGGTCTCTGCCTTCATCTTGCCCCGGATTTCATTGGTATAGATGGCATCCAGATCCATATCCCCCGCCACCGAGCGGACATAGCTTCCTCCGGTCAGCAGGGCCATCTTTTTCAGGGTCTCCTCATCCAGCTTTGTCAGAATGATGTTCCCGGATTTGTCCTTTTTGAATCCCCCCTCCTTCTCCGGAATCGGGACCCCATCCCCGCCTCCCACGCCGATGCAGAAGAGTTTCACGCCGGCCGTTTTCGCGTTCTTGGCCGCCTGGACGGGATCGTCTCCGGTGTTCTCCCCGTCGGTGATGAGGATCAGCGCCTTTTCAGAATTCGCTTTTGGATCAAACCCGGCAACTGAGGTCCGAATCGCTCCGGTGATGTCGGTTCCGCCCACCGGGAGAAACTCGGGTGTCAGGGCCTTCAAAAAGAGGTTGAACGCGTCATAATCAAGCGTCAATGGGCATTGGAGGAACGCGGTTCCGGCAAACGCGACCAGACCGGCCCGATCCCCCTGCAACATGGTCAGCAGGTCATACACCTCTCGTTTGGCCCGGTCCAAGCGGGTCGGCTGGATGTCCCCCGCGAGCATGCTCTTTGAGCAGTCGAGCGCGATGATGATGTCAATCCCCCTTCGCTCGATCTCCTGCCATCTGTACCCGTACTGAAGGCCGGCCAAGGCCAGGGCGACGAGCAGGAGAACGCCCAGGAGGAGACCGGCTTTTATCCACCGGCGGTTGGCATCCGCGGCCGGCACAATCGCCTTCAATCCCCTTTTTGAAGCAAACCGGGAGAGAATCCGCTGCCGCCTCTTCATCCCGTAAAAGAACACCAAGAGAAGCAGTGGCACGGCCCATATCAGAAAAAGCATTTCAATTTTGGCAAATTTCATGGAAGTGTCCCTCACTTATGAAAAATCATGGAAAACTGTCTGATTATAACGCTTTTCGGGGATGCCGCCCGTTAAGATGAATGTGAACTTGAATGTTCATTTGTGGGCAAGTTTAAGTTCACGTTCACGTTCACGTTCACGTTCACGTTCAATGCCTCCCCTAAATCCGTTATAATCAGAAAACTTTTGGCCAGATACTCACATGCAAATGACTGAAAATATATGACCAAGCACTCGAATGTAAACGGCCAAATTTGAAAAATACCGCTTTTTGTTGAATTTTGCAACATTTTTTCGGCCATCCTTCAAAAGTTTGTAGTTCCGCCTTCAGGCGGTGCCACACAGTCCAAGGGCGGGACGACAAACTTCCTGATCATAACGGATTTAGGGGATCCCTGTGAACAAAAATGACCAACAGGGTTACTTTCGCTTTCATCTGGTGAATTGATTCCCCGGCTTCATTGGTTCATTTGAACCGCAGATTTACACAGATTTCATGGATTTCACAGATGATTTCATCCCGGAAGCAGGCTGAAGCCAGCTATGGCAGGATCCGGAATCAGTCCCGGGTCTGAAAGCGGAAGCAGGCTGAAGCCAGCTGTGGTGCGCGTCAGCGTCACAACCTGCTCCCCAATCAGTGGGTGAAGATTCGATGTTCAAATCCTTCCAAGAGGAACATCTTGGCTTCCTGACCATCAGAAAGCGCGGAACTGATCCACGAGATCGGATGATGGGAGGAGATTGTGTGGGAAAATGACGCGGCAGGTCTTTCATTGTTGTGGGACATCCACTTGTGGTTGCCAGCATGGCCTGAGAAGATGACAGGACGCCTTGAAGGAAATTGACCGCGATGGAGATTTTGGAAATTTTTTACTTGAATGACATCGGGAATTATTATAAAGAAGGGATTTGGATATGATGGATGAGGATGAGCAGGCACTCTCCAGTCAGGGAGCGATGGATTCCTGCTTTCGCAGGAATGACAGGGGGCGTGAAAGCGGGAATCCACTCTCCAGTCAGGGGAGCGATGGATTCCTGCTTTCGCAGGAATGACAGGGGGCGCTGTGCTGGTTTGCCTGCGAATGGGCAGACCCATCCTGTCATTCCCGCGAAAGCGGGAATCCACTGTTGGATCAGGGAAACAATAAATAAGGAACAACAGATGATAAGAATACCAGATCACCCATTTCAAATCATTTGCCTGCCACCATTCCGGTGAGGCCAATGACATTGATATTCGGCCCCAACTCATCGGGCAAGAGTTCCATCCTGCAATCTCTGCTGATGCTCAAGCAGACTATAGAGGAAGCAGGAAGGGAGACATCGCTTTTGCCCAAAGGTTCTTGCTGATCTGGGAAATTTTTGAGCGCAAATACGGCATCCGCTCGGAAACATTTTACGCGGCTTATGTCAGCGGCGAGGAGCCGGAAAATGAGGACTGGGTACTTGATTTCGGTGAGTGGGCAAGTGTTTGCAGAACGAGGACTGGGTACTTGATTTCGGTGAGTGGGCAATAAATTTTTAAGGATATCAAATGAAAATCAAGTGGATTGAAATAAGAGGACCCTATTATCAGTTCAGAAACTTCACGCTGGAACTGACCTATCCAAAAGGCCATGAAAAAGAGGGGAAGCCTTTGGATAAGGTCTGTTTTATCGGGCAGAGCGGGACCGGGAAGACGAATCTGCTGAATCTTTGTAAAGCGTCTGTAACCCCTGGCCATACAAATGCCGGCATGAAACATATTATTGTCACTTTTCATAAGGGTAATAAGGAGGTTGTTTTGACAATTGAAAATGGCAAACATGTTAACATGGAATACCCCGATAGATCGGCATCTATATTGAATTCCGTATATTACTCGAATACAAATGCGCTGATCTACTTTCCAGCTGAGATCAATACGAATCTGAATCAGATTCTTCAGGAAGAAACACTCGGCAATCCCATGGATTATTTAAAACCTGAATCAGCAGAAAAATCGGGCGAAAAAGGTTTTGAGGATAAGATTTTCGATTTTGAAAAGCAGAATGTACTGGCAGTGTGGGAGGTTGTTCTAAAAGATATAAAAACTTACAAAGAAGAAGAATTGAAATACAGCCAGAGACTGGCAAAAGCCTTTGTCAAAAGCATTGAGGAGGGCGAAAGGCTTCTTGAGGAATTTAAGAAATGGAAGGAAGAACGGCCGAGTCCCATAGAGGAACTTGCCGAAAAACTGAATCCGCTTCTGAACAGATTCAACTTGGAGATAAATACCGATTTTGAGTTCAATTCCTCGGAAGACTTGAAGTTTATAAAAATTAAGACTTTAAATGGCACAGACGTGCCCTATAAGGGATGGAGCACCGGAACAAAACAGGTGATTCTGACCGCCACCCCCCTGTTCAAGCTGAATACGGAAAAAGCACTCATTCTCATAGATGAACCGGAGCGATCATTATACCCTGATATCCAGACGGAGATCGTAACCTATTACACCGACCTCGCGCCCCAAGCCCAGTTCTTCTTTGCCACCCATTCGCCCATGATCGCCTCATCCTTTGAACCTTGGGAGATCGTGGAACTGAAATTCGAGGCGGGCGGGTATGTTTACCAGGAGAAACATTATGAAGGGGAGAATTGTGTGGACAATTATTTCATTGATCCCCGTTATCTGCGCTGGGACAGCATTCTGATGAATCTGTTTGATTTGGGGATTGAGGGGAATGAGGCATTCAGAAACAGCGCATTGACACAGGCTTTATATCTGAGGGAAACCCTGAAAAAGTTGAGAACTCAGGATAAGATAGAAACAGAGAAGGGAAAAAAGACCTTGGAAAAATTTGAAAAGCTTGCCAAGAAATTGGGATGGACTCTGGATGAAAAAAATTGACAAACGTGAGATTCTTGCGACCGAGTATAAAGCATGGATAGATGGATATGATGAAAAGAATGAAGATCATCCCAAATATGACTCGTCTCACAAATACTATAAAGATGTGCTGGTCAGTCTGCTTTATTGTCAGAGGGGATTATGTGCGTATACGGAAATCCTGATCGCCGATGAAGAGAGATATGCCTTCAATAATTTCAACACAGACGGAAGATACATTAAAAGGGGAAAGGAAGTGTCCGGGTTTGCGGCTCAACTGGACCATTTTGACAGCACTCTGAAATCAGCAAAAGGCTGGCTTTGGGACAATTTTTTCGCTGTCTTGGACAAGATCAATGTTCAGAAAACAAATAAGCCCGTGGATGACATTCTGAAACCGGATTCGCCAGAATACGATCCCTATAAACTCTTAGCTTATGATAAAGATCATCATGCATTTTATCCAAACCCGGATATTGAAGATGAGGAGTTGTTCGGAAGAATTAACAGGATGATTGATCTGTTGGGACTCAACTATGGAACCATCAAAGCGCAACGGAAGCGCTACCTTTCTCTCATTCTCAACAGGCTTTCCCTGGGGATGCTTGCCTATCGCGAGCTTGGCAGACCGATTTCTCTGAACTGGATCCGCATTTCAAAACCTGTGAGAGATCGGCCCATGTTCTGAGAAAACTGAACTGCTTTGAAGAAGCGGACCATTTCATGAAACAGGCATACCGGCTGAACTCAAAAAACGACAAAACCGCGACCGAGTATGCTAGGTTGCTGCTCAAGCGGAGAGATTGCTCCGGCCAAAGAGGTTTTAAAAAGGAGATAAGCAAATGGAACACATAACCCCTGATGAGCTGAACGCTGACCTGAATACGATTTTTGACCGAGTCAACCGGAACCATGAGATATTTTCCGTGATACGGGACAAAAATCAGGCAATTGTGATTCTGGATGCCCGAGACTACATAAGGCTCACAAAACAGACTCATCTCGCATTTCCCGGAGAAATATCACAGGTTCGGAAAGATGATGAAACATTTTCCCCGGACTCAAAATCCTCGGACGCGCTTATCCTTTCGGCATTGTACGGAGGAAGAATCACCGAGTCATGCGATCTTGTTCAGAACCGGAAAGATACGGAAAAACCTCATCCTCTGTCAGAAGCCATAGGAAGGGCAACCGACATCATGAAGCGGCACAATCTCACTGACAGAGATATCGGAAAGGCTTGCCGCATCTTGTCCGATCTGCTCGATGAACACGGCATCGCCATTCAGTCCGCTGATTTTTCCATCAAAACCTACAAAGGAGATGAGTGGATTCACTACGATTACCATCTGGGTATGTCCAGCCCCGAATTGCTTCCCGGGCTGGAAACCGAACTGAATCTCCGACTCTCCTCATTGCCGTCTGAGATATTTGAGGCCCTTGAAATTGATATCACTGCCAACGGAGCGGATTCGTTGGTTATGATCGGAGATATCAGTGAGGTGATCGCCGCGAATGATGCGCTGATGCAAAGGATAAACCAGGGCAGACAGGAGATGCGAGAGGGCATCCCCAGTCTGTCTTATGAAGAGGTTTTCGGGGAGTGAGTTGTGGAAAAAATAATATTCAGGCCCGGATTTGAGAAAGATCTGAAGATATACGCAAACATCAGAAAGGCGACTCAGAAGAAGATTGACAATATTCTTGAGGCTCCCATGGGATTCGGAGAACCCCTGAAAGGCGATCTTTGCGGATTCAGCAGTTGCCCGGTGAAGAAAAGCTTCATTGTTATCTATGTTTATTGCAGAGAATGCAGGCTCAAAGGGTATCAGGAGATTCACAGATGTCCAGATTGCGATGAGACGCCTGACGAAACCATCACCTTTCTGACTCTGGGGCCACACGATGCAGCCTATAAAGCGGCTAAGAAAAGAACATTGAGATAATGCCCGGAGATTTGCATTCACCGGGGCCTTGATTCCCAAAATCCATCGGGAATTTGATATCCGGAAAGGAACGGAAATGATCAATTATACGGCGAAACCTTTATATAGGAGGAGGAACAATGATTGCAAAAAAAATTATGCTATTAACTGGTGTGTTGGTTATGGTCTCTGTGGCTGCCGGAACTGCGTGTGCCAGCGGCTACCTCGTGGATGACGACCTCTGGATCCGGGCGGTCATCCACACCGTTGAAAAAGGCCCCATTGACGCGATATGGGAGAGGGGCGGCGAGGACCGGACCGCGGGGAATGACCGGGTGATCTGAGGACTCTTTTACGCCAGCCCTGATGATGTGAACTGGGGCAGCCGGCAAAACCCTGACTTGTTTGTGAAGATATGGTTTGACAGGGGCGGCCGGGTGGATGTGAACTTTTTCCATGTGTCTGTGCCGGATATTGATGTGTATTCCAGCTACCGCTATGACGGCATTTCAGATCAGCAGGGAACGACAACCATGTCCCGAAGGTATGTGCGGCAGTATTATGAGAACGGACAGGGGCATACAGATGAAAGCTATGAGGACGGGAACCCGCCCGCGGGATACCGGCCTGACGGGGATCCCGGGGGCTATCTCACCACAAACAATCTCAGGATAGGAACGATTATCAGAACGGTGGAAAAAGGCGCTGTGGACGCGCTCTGGCACAAAGGCGGGGAGGACACCACCGCGGGCGGTCACAAGGTGATCTGGGGCCATTTTTATGCCAACCCCGATGATGTGGACTGGGGAAGCGGGAACAATCCTGATCTTTTTGTCAAAATCTGGTTTGATGCCGGCGGAAGGGTGGATGTGAACTTTTTCCATGTGTCTGTGCCGGATATCGAGGTGTATTCTGATCTTCCTGTGGGGGGCGGCTATGATGAAAAGGGGACGACCGTTCTGAGCAACCGGTATATCCGGCATGAGTATCAGGATGAGTGGTGGCAGAGTGTCAGCCTGATGCTGCTTGGGGATTTGGGAAGACCTGATGACTATGAGACGAGCATCAAAAGCTTCGCTCAGTCTGTTCCTGATTATGACAACTATATTGAACAGCTTCCCGCGGCCTTTGACTGGCGGAACCAGGGCGCTGTCACACCGGCAAAGCACCAGGGTTCCTGCGGAAGCTGCTGGGCTTTTGCGTCTGTTGGGGCGTTGGAGTCGAAGATACTGATGGCAGGTGGGCCGGAATATGATCTTTCTGAACAGCAACTGGTTTCATGCTCAAACTATGACTGCGACGGCGGCACTTCTTCTGCTATACGCTTATGGAATGACGAGGGGCCTATGGAAGAAAGCTGTACGGGGTATGAGGATTATGACACGCCTTATCCCGGCCCGGGGTCCAATGTGAACTGTTATGAATTGGACTCATGCGGCGAACTGCCCTACAATGCCAAGGGTGACTACACAGTAAACATGGATGATATCAACGAGGTCAAAATATCTCTCAGAGAGGACGGGCCTGCCTATTTCAGATATGCGGTATATGAGGACTTTTTCGCTTTTTGGGGTAGCGGCTCACGCGGTGAAGTTTATACTCAGTCCCGTGGAGGATACAGCGGCGGCCATGCGGTTCTGATTATCGGATGGGATGACAGCAAAAACGCGTGGCTTCTTAAAAACAGCTGGGGCGAGAAAAAGGGGCCGAACAGGGATGGCACGTTCTGGATGGCTTATTCGGGTCATGGCAATGATCTGCGTTTTGGTATGTCAAATTTCACGATAATAAATACGGAACCCGTCACGACGTCACGACAACAAGCACGACTACCACAACGACTTCAACAACCACGACAACGAGTGTGTCAACTACGAGCAGTTCAACCACGACGACAAGTACAATCTCAACGACGACGAGTATCTCCAGCACAAGCAGCTCAACTACGACCACTATTATTGCAGATGACACTTTCACCAACTCCCTCGGCATGACCTTCAACCTGATCCCCGCAGGCACATTCATGATGGGAAGCTCCGAAGACGAAACGGGAAGCAGGGATGATGAAACACTGCATGAAGTCACACTGACAAAATCCTTTTATATGCAGACTACGGAAGTGACTCAAAAGCAGTGGGAGGTGGTGACGGGAGAAAATCCGTCTTATTTTCAGAACTGCGGAGATAATTGTCCTGTCGAAAGGGCTTCATGGGATGATGTTCAGGAATTCATCAGCAAGATAAACCAGCGGGGAGAAGGAACGTATCGTCTGCCTACGGAAGCGGAATGGGAGTATGCGGCAAGAGCGGGAAGCGACACAGCAATCTATACCGGTTCTATGACAAGTCTGGGTTACAATGCCCCTGAACTTGATTCCATTGCATGGTATGGAGGCAACAGTTGTGTTGACTACAGCGGAGGGCGGGATTGTTCAGGCTGGGACGAAAAGCAATATAGCTGTTCTAGCTGCGGAACTCACCCGGTTGCCAGGAAAGTGCCGAATGCATGGGGATTGTACGACATATCGGGAAATGTCCGGGAGTGGTGTCAGGATTGGTATGGCAGTTACCCTGCGGACTCTGTTGCTGATCCTACTGGTCCCAGTTCCGGAGAGGAACGGGTGGCTCGTGGCGGGAGCTGGAACGACGTCGCCCGTGGTTGCCGGTCGGCGGATCGGTATGGGTTTTTGTCCGCTGACCGAAGATTCTCCCTCGGGTTCCGGCTCGTGCTGCTTCCCAAGTCAGCAGTGAGCCAAGACAGGCAAGCAAGCAGGAAGAACTGAGGAGAGCAGAAGCATCCGCACCGCCGCGAGGGACGAGCAAGGTCGGATGCTTCTGATCTCCGAAGCAGGCATATCTACATGGATCAGCGATAAACAAGGATTATTGTCAGGCTTGTTTTCTGGGAGAGGCGTGGGGGTGCGGGGGCAAAAAAGGAGATACCTGCCGGATTCACGAGAAGCGTTTTGTTCGTCTGAACCGCAGATTCAGGCAGATTATGAGGATTTCGCAGA
>JAOZRQ010000584.1 GCA_029940115.1 Desulfobacterales bacterium | reverse complement strand
CCAGAAGTGCGCTTCAGCGTACTTGCGCTCTCAGCCGGGGGATTGATCCCCCGGCTCATGGCCTGCGAGCTGGCTGACCCAGAAGTGCGCTTCAGCGTACTTGCGCTCTCAGCCGGGGGATTGATCCCCCGGCGACTTGCGCTCTCAGCCGGGAGGTTGGGAATAAAAATGTTTGGTAGATTCACCCACAAATTTTATCTATGCAGTTAATGATTAAGGCCCATTTCATATGACTTGATACTGATTTTTCGATTTAACATACTGAAATTTAAGGACACATAGAGCTAATTCAGTATCAAGTCATTTGAAATGCGCTATAGTAATAATTGTCAAGAAAAAAGGATCGGTGAGTATGTCCGAAAAACCCTGGGATGGCAGATTCTCAGAAAAGACCGACAAGCTTGTGGAAGCGTTCACCTCTTCCATAGCGATTGACAAGCGGCTATACACTTATGATATCGAAGGGAGCATGGCCCACTGCAAGATGCTTGCAGATGCGAGGATCATCCCACACGAAGATGCCGGAACACTGATTCAAGGGCTTGACCAGATCAGACAGGAAATCGCTCAAGGGGCGTTCCGGTTTGATGACAGCCTTGAGGACATCCATATGCACATTGAGGACCGGCTCTCCCAGATCGTGGGACCGGTGGGGCGACAACTCCACACTGCAAGAAGCCGGAACGATCAGGTAGCCCTTGATGTGCGGATGTACCTACGTACTGAGATCCTTGGGATCATCAACCTGCTGACGGAACTGCAAAAGGGGATCGTCGCGTTTGCCAAAGACCATATGGACGTGGTTCTGCCAGGCTACACCCATCTGCAACGGGCCCAGCCCGTGCTCTTCTCCCACCATCTCATGGCGTACTATGAGATGTTTTCAAGGGATGCAGACCGGTTCCGTGACTGCCTGAAACGCGTCAACGTGATGCCCTTGGGCGCAGCCGCGCTTGCCGGCACCACCTATCCGATTGACCGGCATCAGACAGCCAAACTCCTCGATTTTCCAAAGGTGTCGGCCAACAGCATTGACTCGGTGTCAGACAGGGATTTCATCATCGAATTTCTATCGTCGGCAAGCATCTGCATGATGCACTTCAGCCGAATCTCGGAAGAGCTGATCCTCTGGTCCTCATCCGAGTTTGGATTTGCCGAACTGTCGGACGCGTTCTCCACCGGCAGCAGCATCATGCCCCAGAAGAAAAACCCGGATGTGCCGGAACTGGTTCGGGGAAAGTGTGGCCTCGTATTCGGCAACCTGATGGCCCTGCTGACCCTGATGAAGTCCCTGCCCCTCGCGTATAACCGGGACATGCAGGAGGACAAAAAAATCCTGTTTGACACGGTGGACACCCTGAAGGCATGCATTCAGATTTACACAGCCATGATTCCGGGCATAAAGGTGAACAGAGAGACCATGGCCCGGGCCGCGTCCAAGGGATTTCTGAACGCGACGGACATGGCGGACTATCTTGTGACCAAAGGGATGCCCTTTCGTGAGGCCCATGGTTGCACAGGCAAAGCGGTCGCATATGCGCTGAATCAAAAAAAGGAACTGCATGAACTGACGTTGGCGGAGCTGAAGACTTTTTCAACGCTCATTAAAGCGGATATCTTCAGCTTTTTGACCATTGAACAGATGGTGAACCGCAGAACATCGTTTGGCGGAACTGCCACGGAAAATGTGAGGGAAGCGATCAGGGAGGCAGAGAAGGGGCTTGAAAATGCTTAACCATATCAGCAAATGGTTTTTTGTGGTGGTGATCTCCGTTCTCCTGCTATGTGGTTGCGGGAAGAAAGGGCCGCCGGTGGCCCCCTCGCCAGCCGAAGCAACTGTAAGTTGCAAGATGCACCTTACAGCCGAGAACCCAGAGCCAAGAACCCAGAGCCGAGAACCCAGAACTCAGAAAGGAATCCATCTATGCAGAAACTGATGATTATCTTCGTCTCCATCCTGTTGCTTGTCCCGGGCTGTGGCAAGGAACGGATATCAAGCAAGGGAAACCGGACGAATGAGAGTTTCACAAAGGCAAAGCAGATGTTGCTGAACAATGTTTACAACACGCACAGAATCACGTTTTACTGCGGTTGCACGTTCAGCAAGAAGAAAAAGGTCCGGTGCAAGGTCGGAAAAGGGAAGAGGGCCGAGCGTATTGAATGGGAGCATGTGGTCCCCGCGTCCCAATTCGGGAGAACATTCAGTTCTTGGGAATCGTACACCTCTTTGACGTGCCGGATACCGTCTCTTATCCGAAAGATATTCTCCATCAGATGTGAGACCTTCAGCGGCAGAGAGAACGCCAGACGGGAATCGAAGCTTTACCGGCTCATGGAATCGGACATGTACAACCTCACCCCGGCCATCGGGTTGATCAACCAGCGGCGATCCAACTATCCTTACGGCACCATTCCCGGGGAGAGGAGAGAATTCGGAAAGTGTGACTTTGAGGTCTCCAGAAAAGTGGCCGAACCGCCGCCGAATGTCAGAGGGGATATCGCCAGGACCTATCTGTATATGGATGGCGCGTATCCGGGACGGAACATCCTCTCCAGAAAAGAGAAAAAGGAATTTCAGAAGTGGGACACGGCCGACCCGGTGGATGCATGGGAATGCGAGAGATGCAAGAAAATAGAGAAACTCCAGAAAAATGAGAATCCCTTTGTCAAAAAGTCGTGTCGGGAAAAGGGGTTGTGGTGATGTTGGATGCTTGATGTTTGATATTTGATGCTTGATGCTTGATGAGACTTACAGCTTACAGCTTGAAACTTGGAAATGAGACTGATGAAAAAGATCGGGATGGCATCACGGTTCGGGTCAAAAGGTCGCTGGAAAGTTGAAATGGAGGCGCTGGGCTGCTGGGGTCTCTGGGCGCTGGGTCCAGATTCAAAACTTGATCTGCGAGGCAGAAGGAAGAAACTTGATAAGAGATAAAAAATGAAGTATGATCTGTCAACCGTTCCCAAAGAATACATGGATCAGTTGAATGTCATTTCTGAACCGTCCGATTATCTTTCAAAAGAAGAAAAACGCCTCATGCTGGAGAATGAAAGAAAGGAAAAAGCGGCGCGTAAAAAGAAAGAGGAGACAGTTGCCCAGAAAAATGCTTTAAAAAATCGGGAAACAAACATCGGAAACAGAGTGCTGGTTCCGGTCACATTGGCCTACAGACCTTTTAAAACCGAGGCGTTGCTTGTTTTGGACACCGGTGCCACGATGACGGCACTGCATCAGGATGTTGCAGATCGCTTGCATATCATGGGATTTGACCATGCAGGCTGGGCAAAGGTCGCGGGCGGCAATATCGTCAGGACCCGTAGGCTAAAACTCAGTTCTGTCAAACTTGGACCTGTGGAGAGAGAAAATTTGGATGTTGTGATTATTGAACATAAAGGGCCATCTAGTTCGTATCAGGGACTGCTCGGTATGAACTTTTTGCGAAATCTGAAATATCACATCAATTTTGACAAGCATGTGATTGAGTGGAAATGACAATCAGCAGATCGAAAAGTTCTGGACAAGGCGGGTGGATTCCGGATGGACAGATTTGATGGCAATCCGGCGGGAGTATCCGAATTGTGAATTGTAAACTGCCAACAAAGCTTAAAGAAAGGAGTGCAAACATGGGAAATGACACCCACAGGAAAAAAATCGGCTACATCCTGTGGATATTCGGCTTCACAGGAGCCCACCGGTTCTATTACGGAAGACCGATTTCGGGGACGATCTGGCTTTTGACATTAGGCTTGGTGGGCATCGGATGGCTCGTTGATCTGTTCCTGATCCCCTCCATGGATCGGGAGGCGGATCTGAGGTTCACGGAAGGACCGGTGGATTACAGCATCGCTTGGATTCTGCTGACATTTCTGGGCATTTTTGGAATTCACAGGTTTTACATCGGCAAATGGGGCACCGGAATCATTTACGCGCTGACCGGCGGCATCTTTCTGGTTGGTGTGCTCTATGATTTCTGGACCCTGAACGATCAGATCACTGTCATCAACAGTTCAAACCGATAAATCGCCGGGGTGCAATGCCTTGACGCTGTGCGGGCCATAAATGAGAAGAAGCTAAGTTTTTTGAAAAAACTTGGGGCATCTTTCATTTATGGGTTCACATTCCAGTTTGCAGTTCCGCCCTCAGGCGGT
>JAOZRQ010000583.1:4089-4156 GCA_029940115.1 Desulfobacterales bacterium | reverse complement strand
CCGTGTAGATGACGTGATGAATTGCCGGGCTGTTCTCAGTTGTCCCTACGGGACAGGGCCATTGGTT
>JAOZRQ010000583.1:0-3989 GCA_029940115.1 Desulfobacterales bacterium | reverse complement strand
TAATTGGTTCCCGGCAATGAATTGCCGGGCTGTTCTCAGTTGTCCCTACGGGACAGGGCCATTGGTTTAATTGGTTCCCGGCAATGAATTGCCGGGCTGTTCTCAGTTGTCCCTACGGGACAAAAAATGGGGGGAATTGGTTCCCCGGCAATAAATTGCCGGGCTATTCTCATAAGTCCCTACGGGACAGAAAATCCTTTCTTATCCCTCAATCGCCAAGAGAGAGCGTATGCACGGTTGACGCAATCGCCCCAACCTCGGCAACGTGAACCGCATCGCTTGTGACGGCATAGACATGGGCGTTGATGAACAGGCCCCGGGTCCACCTCGCAGAATAGTAGCCATTCCAGCTTGAATCGGCGGCGATGCGCCCCATGAACTCAAATCCGTCCGCTGGGGTTGCCCGGTAAACATACAGGCCGCTGAATGTGTGCTTCCCGAGATTCCAGGGGTGATCCGGCTCAATGTTGTGTTGATAAAGGTCAATCGGTATCGCCAAGAGGTCGTTCTCCTTCCAGAACGTGAAGGCTTTGTGCTCATGCAAGGCTTCCGATCCCGTCCCCCTCGCGCCGATCAGCTCCTTGTGCAACAGCTCAGGCGCGGCAAAGTCCCGGATGTCGAACACCGAGAGTTGCACTCCCTGGTACCATGGAATGCCGTCTTCCAATTGAGTATCTTTGCCGATGGTGAGGATATGGTTTTCGCCAAAGGGGTGAATGTAATCGGAATAGCCCGGAACCTTCAGCTCGCCCACGATCCTCGGGTCCGTCGGATCGGAGAGATCCAGGGTGAACAGCGGGTCAACCTGCACAAAGGTGACAAGATACCCTCTGGTTCCGACAAACCGGGCCGCGTATATCTTTTCACCCGGGGCAATGTTCTCCACGCTGCCGACAACCTCCAGAGCCCCTCCCTGATCTCGGAGGCAGAACACATGGTTGCCCTGCCGCTCCATGTCCACGGCGGTCAATTCAAAGGCAAGCCCGTCCCATATGTTATTTCCGGAGTCCGTCGCGATGCGCAGGACATCCTCATGCTCACCGAGTGAGAACTGGTTGAGAATCCATCCCGGCACCCGGCCAGTGGCCACATGGCGGACATCCTCCCCAGTCAGGTCAAACTTGTGGATGACCGTCTCCTGAGTCCAGCCGCCTCCATTCAACCCATCCAACTGGGCGTACTTCTCATAGCGGCCAGCCGTCAGATAGAGGCTTCGGGTTGAGGCATAGACCTCATGGGCCTCCGTTATCATGCCGACACTCTGAAACGGCTGGGACAGGTCGTCCATGTCAAAAGTCATGATGGTGATGTTGCCTCCGCCCTCCGGCTCATCCGGGCGGCAGAAATTCTCCGGAGGCACAACTTGACCCGCTTTGATTGTCCCGCCCGCCTCATCAACGATCTGATAGGAGGGGAGAAGGTCGTCAAGGGTCAGAGAACCGAGTTTTTCGCTGTTCGCCGCAACCACCCCGGAGCAGTCCTCCTCGGAGAACTCGTGACAGACCTGCAACGATGGCAGTTCAGGAAAGAACTGCTGGACCAGATGGAGTCTTCCGCCGGTGAGACGGGAGGAGAGCAGCATCCCATCAAACCTGACTTCCTCAATCCTCTCGGGGGCAGACGGATCCGTCACATCTGCGAAGAGTACGCCATTCACGGGTTTCCAGTATGATGACACGGGATCCGAGTCTGAGTCCGGTGCGTACAGGACAACCAAGATGTGATTGTACAGATAGAGCGAATCCACGCTCCCCTGCACATCAATCGCACTCACAACCTTCATGGCATCAGGCAGGCTCACATCCACCACCGTCACCCGCCGCTCTCCTGACACATAAAGGTATGCGCCGTCCGTCTTGACCTTGTCCGATTCGTCAACCCCCTGTTCCTGGATGTTGGTCTCGGAGAATCGTTCCCCGGCATCATCCTCATTGGCAGAAGGGGGGTCAGCGTCAGCGCCGCCAATAAGAGCAGGATTGAACTTCTTGGACAGGAAGTTGGACGCATACTGGTCTTTGAGATAGGCTTCCAGTTCCGGCCCGCTGCTGAATGTGTCCATGGAAACGATGGCCGGATTGCCGGTCTCGGTTCCCCCGCCGGTGCATCCGGCAATGCCGAGAATCGCCAAAATGAGCATGATTCCGGCAAGAACTTTTCCTATACGATTTCGCATAATTTGTCCTCCTTTTTTAAATGAACTTGAACTTATACTTGAACTTGCCCATCTATGTTCAGGTTCACGTTTAGTTCAGGTTCACGTTTAGTTCAAGTTCACGTTCACGTTTAGTTCAAGTTTAAGTTCACGTGCACGTTCACGTTCAAGTTTAAGTTCACGTTCAAGTTTAAGTTCACGTTCATGTTCACGTTCACGTTCAAGTTCACGTTCATGTTCACTTAAACGGCACAGGTTCCTTTGTCAAGGGAAACATCTGAATGTTGATCTGAACCACTTGATCAGGTCCTTCATGATAACACGCCAGTTCCAGAAGCGCCTTTCTGAGGGAGGCGATTCTCCGCTTTATCTCAGGCATCTGTTCATGTCTGATGCTCAGGGTGAGGGCGGTGATGTCCCGCGTCTCACCGGAATGGCGGTCGAGGGATTCTGTGGCGAGTCTGAGCATTTCCCGGTGAAAATTGGCGATGATGAGTGAGGCGACCTCGGGCCCGGTGGTGAGGGCCTTCTCACATTGCTCCCAGCGTCCATTCGGGTCCTTGCGGATCAGTCCCAGCTCTGTGAGCAGTTTCATGGCCCGTTCCGCCTCCTTTGGCATTATGGCCGGATCCAGCAGTCCCGCGATCTGTTCCGGCGTGTGATTCCGGTCCCCGAACATCACCACCTCCCGGATCACCGGATAATACCATTTGGAAAAGTACTCATAATTTGCCTTGTCCAGCTTGTGGATGCTGGTGTACCCTTTTGCAGATATCATCTTCTTATAATAATGATTCCTTTCCTCGTGTGCGGAGGCCTGATTCATGAAGACCAGATTTTCAAAAAACTCCCTTTCCTGATTTTTCAGTCCGAATCCCTTGGCGATTTTGGCAATGCTCTCATTGGTCAGGTTTCTCTGACCGTCAATCACAAGCTTCAGAAAATTGGGAGACGCAAAGCCGGCCTTGCGGGAGAAATATCGGTATGAAAAATAGGTGTCCTTCTGCTTCCTGAAGAGGAACATCTCCCTCAGGAAGGCTCGATAATCAAGGTAATCATAAATTACCGGACGTTCCATGACAGCAACCCCGAATTTGAGTTTCATCTAAAAGAAAAAAGACTGATTATAATGGATTTAGGGGAGGCCTGTGTTCATGAGCACGGTGTACGGGCACGAGCGCGTTCACGGGCATGTTCACGGGCACGGCATGTTCACGGGCACGGGCATGTTCACGGGCACGGGCATGTTCACGGGCACGGCATGTTCACGGGCACGGGCACGGGCATGTTCACGGGCACGGGCATGTTCACGGGCACGGGCATGTTCACGGGCACGGGCACGTTCACGGGCATGAGCATGTTCACGGGCATATTTACAAGCATGTTCACGGACCGAACGCGGCCCTCCCCGAAAAGCGTTATAATCAGAAAAAAAGAAACCCGGTTTCTGACACGGTGCCGCGTTCCCCGATACTTGTCCCGACGTCTTTTATCGGGGAAAATATGTCGGGACAAGATGTCGGGGACAAGCATGGAAACCTGAGCGTCCAATCCCTGAACTCTGGAACCGGGTTTCTTTGTCATTGCCACTTTCAGAAAAAATAGCGCATCCTTTTTCTCATTGCAAGGGGTTTTTTGCTTTCCTGTCAAAAAAATGTATTCTAATGAATACGAATATGGATTTCATATTCGCATTGATACTTTCAAATACATGATTTTAGATGTATTCTGATTATATGCTAATTGTTCAAATTACATAGATCAGTTTATTTTTTATCACCTGGCACGGGCGCATTTGCAAGTTGGGGGAATTGTCCCGGAGGGACTTGTGAGAACA
>JAOZRQ010000113.1:6151-15325 GCA_029940115.1 Desulfobacterales bacterium | reverse complement strand
AAAAACCGCTTCGCTCAATTTTCGCACTCCGGACAATCTTTTTGTTGAAAGCTATGGCTTTGCTGGCAAAATGCTGACTTGACTCCCCGTCCCGTCAGGGGCGGCTGGAGTAATCCGGCGGTTTTCGGCCGGGAGGATTTTAACACCAATTCCGATTGCTTAATCATCAAGTTTTTTCCTGTCATTCCCGCGAAAGCGGGAATCCACTGCTCTCTCATCGGCAGAAGTGGATTCCTGCTTCCGTAGGAATGGGCCGGAATCGGGTCAAAAAACTTGATCATCAAGGATTAGGGAATGATTGAGGTGTTTCATGTTTCAACAGCAAGTTTACATCATCAACACGATCCTGATGATACTCGATGCCCTGTGCATCATTGCCGCGGGATATGGTGCGTTTTATGTCAAATACTTCCGATCCGACGGATCATGGATGATAGGCGACAATGTCTTTACCGCATCGGTTTTGCTGATCATGTTCCTGAACAACTATGTGATGGGAAATTTCCAACTATATAGTGACATGAGGCCGCCATCACTCTCTTTTCTGTTGTGGTCCGTTTTTAAAGCCATCGTGGTTGACTTTCTGGTTCTCTCCACAGGAATTTTTCTTTACAAACAAGTCACTTATTCGAGAGAATTTCTGTTCCTCTTTGCCGTTCTCAGCTTTGCCTTCATTGCGACCTTGAGGATGATGGAAAGGTGGCATGTCAATCATATTTTCAGAAAAGGGTTTAATGTCCGAAAAATCCTTGTTGTCGGGAATTCCGAGAGAGGAAAAATCGTCACGGAACTCTTGGAACAGCAACTGAGCTGGGGGCATGAGATTGTGGGAAGGGTGGCCACGGAAACGGGAGATCGGCCTTCAGACAACAGACTCGGAGAACTGCCCCAGATGCTTCGCGAACAGGCGATAGATGAGGTCGTCTTTGCTTTGAGCGGCGATCGGTCGGTGAATTTGTCGGCCTACTTTGATCTTTGCAAAAAAATGGGCATCACAGTCAAAATCCTCCCCTCTCTCTGGAAGCCGGACGATCAGACGCTCTCTGTGGATATCTATCAAAAGGTTCCGTTTCTCAGCATTAAGACGGATAATTTCAATGCCACCGGACTTCTTTACAAACGGATTCTTGATCTGACAGGAGGCGTGGTCGGAACGATTCTTTTTTTTATCGTATTTCCTTTTGTGGGAGCAGCCATCAAGCTTGACACCAAAGGTCCTGTGCTTTTCAAACAGAAGAGAATGGGGCAGAACGGACGGGTGTTCAACCTCCACAAATTCAGAACCATGTATCCGGACGCGGAGCAACGCAAGCAGGCCCTCTTGGAAAAGAACGAAATGCAGGGCGCGATCTTCAAACTCAAAGACGACCCCCGCATCACCCGGGTCGGCAAGTGGCTGAGGCGAACCTCGCTCGACGAATTCCCCCAGTTTCTGAATGTGCTGAGGGGAGAGATGAGCCTTGTGGGAACAAGGCCCCCGACCCCTGACGAAGTGGAGAAGTATGAGCCGCAACACCTCAGAAGGATATCCGCAAAACCGGGAATCACAGGATTATGGCAAATATCAGGTCGGAATACAATAACGGAGTTTGATGAAATCGTGAAACTCGATTGCAAATATCTTGACAACTGGCGGTTTTTCGATGACATTGTCATCTTGGCAAAGACGATTGTCATTGTGTTTCAACGGAGGGGAGCGGTATGATGCGTGACTCGTGATGCGCGAGACCTCATGTTTGATTCTCCGTAGCACAAAGCGCACAACGGTCACCGAATCCATGTTCAGGCATACTCGGCAGCCTGTTTTCGGGATTTCGTGACTTCTGACGCGTCAACAAAATTTTTTGACTTCGATAATGTCCGTCAGATGCGGGCGCTGGCATGATTCGCATGTCAGTGCGGGCACTCCCATTTGCAGCTCGTGGCTGATTGAAAAAATGCCGCTCGACCTTATCGACGAGGATGCTTGTACCATGAAAAATATCGAATGTCAACAATTTTCCTTCCAGAAAACGACATTTTTTTTGACATCTCAAGTTTTCCTTGATATCAAAGGGAATGAAATGCAAGAAAGGCTACTCAGTCATTAAGGTTGAAAGGCAATGAGTCTCGAACTGTGGAGATTGAAAGGCAATGAGACTGCCTTTCTTGCACTCCCTTGCTTGAGCTCTCTCATGCTTGAGCCGGCACCCTGAAAGCTTGCGTTGAAGCCACGGGGTCAATTTTGAGATTTGAGGCCCCCTTCCTATAAACCATCCCTGTAGTTCAAAACGGACAAAAGTCTTCTGCCAAAAACTGGGACATGAGTTTTTGCACCAAGGCAAAAAAATGGTGAAAGATGGCGCGTGGGCAACAATCAAACCTGAACCCCACAGAAACCAACTCACAAACTCACAAACTCACAAACTTGATTTACATGGGAGGAAAAAATGAACAGGTTTTCCGTAAGATTATGGATTATCGTGCTTTTAATGGCAGGATGCAACAGTCCTGAGGAAAAAAGAACGGAATTCTTTGAAAGCGGGGAGTCGCTCTTTGAAAAGGGCGAATATGTGAAGGCCCGCTTGGAATTCATGAACGCACTTCAAATGGACCCGGAATTCGTGGACGCGTATTACATGCTCGGCATGGTCTCGCTCAAACGGGGCAATATAAAGAAAGCTTACGCAAGATTTTCCAAAGTCACCGAGTTGTCCCCTGATCATCTAAATGCTCATGTGCAGTTGGGGAAAATATTCCTCAGAGGGGATCCAGACAAAGCCGCAGAAAAAGCCGAACTGGTTCTGACATCGGATCCGGAAAATCAGGATGCCCTCATTCTGAAAGGCGCGGCCATGCTGGTGGGAAAAGATATCGGCGGCTCCATAGCACATCTGGAGAAGATTCTGGAGAAAGGTGTGAAAAAACCGGATGTGTATCAACTGCTCTCCTCGGCCTATGCCCGGAAAGAGGACCCTCGGAATGCCCAAGACATGCTGAAAAAGGGGATCGAAGCCAATCCGGGTTCTGTGGCGCTTCATGTCTCGCTGGCCCGGATCTATGACAAAAACGAACGGCCAGAGGATGCCGCAAACATCCTAAAGCGACTCATCGTACTTGACCCGGAGAATGTCGGTCATCAATTCACCTTGGCCAGCATATATTGGGACTTGGGACGTAAGACCGAGGCAACCGACATGTTGAGCCGGATCATCTCCTCAGAACCGGACAACGAAGAGAACCGCATACGCGCTGCCCAGTTTCATATGCTGAAGGAGCAGTTTGAGGATGCGGCGCGTGAACTCTTGGCCGGGATTCGGCAGATCCAGAAAAGTTTTGAGATTCGCCTCATGCTGGCCAATCTGTATGAGCGGGTGAAAAAGAATGACCAAGCCATTGAGACATTGGAAGAATGTCTCTCTCTTTCAGATGATCCCGCGTCCCCGGAAATCATACGGGTGAAAAACGCGCTCGCAAAGTTGCATCTTCTGTCGAATGACATGGATGAGGCAGGGAGATATGTGGACGAAGTCCTCAGCAAAAGCCCCGGAAACCTGGACGCGCATTTCACCCGGGGAGAGATCGCCCTGATGAAAGGGGACGGACTGAATGCCATCTCCGAATTCCGGCTTGTTGTGGATGAGACCCCCGATTCCATCCTCGGACATCTCCGACTCGCAGAGGCCCATCTGCTGAATCAGGAGCCGGAATTGGCCATCGATATCCTGCGCAACGCATTGAAGATCGATCCGAAATCAAGGGATGCCTTGGCGGCACTCGCCACTCTTCATGTTTCCAAAAAGGATTACAAAGCTGCAGAAGAGCAACTCGGAAAGCTCTTGGCACACTACCCGGATGACAACAGGGCCAAGGCGAGTCTGGGGGATATTTTCTTTGTCATGAAAGACGTGGGCCGCGCTGAGGAGACGTATAAACAGATCACGCAACATTCGAAGAAGAGTCCGCTCGGGTATCTGAAACTCGGCCGGCTGTACGCGAAACAGAAACGATGGGCTCATGCGGCCGCCGAACTGGAGGAGGGATACAAGGCGACCGGATCATCCCCGGCCATGCTCCCCTCTCTAATACAGATTTACACGATTCAGGAGAGATTGGATGCCGCCATCCATCTCTGTGAAAACCACATCCGCCAATATCCGGATGAAGCGCTCCCTTATGACCTGCTGGGCCGGATTCACACCCTCCGAAAGGACTATGGAAACGCGGAGGAGGCTTTCCAAAAGGCCATCGCCATCCGGCCCCTGTGGCAGACGCCCCATAACAACATGGCCCGGCTCTATCTGATTCAGGGGAAGAAAGAGGCGGCCGCGGAGAAGTTTGACGCCGCATTGAAGGCCAACCCGAAAAACTGGGCCGCCCATCTCTCCCTCGGGCTTCTTCATGAGCAGAGCAGGGCGTATCAGAAGGCCATGCAGGTGTATGAAAACGCGCTTGAAGCGAATCCGAATCTCTGGCCGGCGGCAAACAATTTGGCATTTTTGATCATAGAGCATTCTGAACCACCAGATATTGACAAGGCGATTGAACTCGCGAAAAAAGCGCGGAAGATCCGTCCTGGGGATCCGGCAATCCTTGACACCCTCGGATGGATCTACTATAAGAAAGGAGATATGAACCGTGCGAGGGTCCTCATCGAAAAGGCCCTTTCCGGCAATCCTGAAGATGCCGTCCTCAATTACCATATCGGCGTGGTGCTTTACAAAGCCGGTCTTCCCGATGAGGCAAAAGAGAGACTCCGAAACGCGGTTGAGTCAGGGAAGCCTTTCTCCGGAAGAGAGGAAGCGGAGAAAATTTTGAAGAGTCTGTCGTGAGTTGTCTGTGGGTTGTTGTCTGTGAGTTGTTGTCCGTTGGCAATTGACGGGACAAAAACCGGCTCTTATGCCCGGTCATCAGAATCGAGAGCCCCGCTCGGCAATTCCTGTGTACAGGACAAAAAGTTGGAAACGGAGGAGAAACCCGGCTTTTTCCCAAGCCGTCCGGTTTTTCAATCCCCAAAAAAGCCGGGTTTCTTGGCTCAGTCATTTTTTTGTCCTGTACACAGCGGCAATTCAATGTCAAGTACCCATCTAAAAGTTTTTGCGGTGGAGCCTTCTGAAATCCCAGAGGCCAAATATGCAGAAACTTATGGATGGGTACTTAAGTTTTGTGAACAGATGAAACACGCAATAAAAATATTGTTGGTCATGCTCACGGGAGTTGTTTTGTTGCCTGCCCATGCCGGCAATGAGGGTGACATTTTCGAGATGTCGGAAGAGGATATGTCGGAGTTTGCCGAAGATTTGTCAGTACCGCCCTACATCATTGGACCGGGGGATGTCCTCGACATCTCTGTATGGAAAAACAAGGAGATGTCAAGGCTGGTGACGGTCCTTCCGGATGGGAAGATAGCTTTCCCTTTGATCGGAGAGATTGTTGCCGCGGGAAAGACGGTGGCGCAACTCAAAATGGAGCTGGAGCAGAACATCTCTCCCCGCTTCATCCTTAATCCGGTTCTGACATTGGAGGTCCGACAGATCAACAGCATGTTGATCTATGTCATCGGAAGGGTGAATCATCCAGGCAGATTTTCCTTGAACACCACTATCAATGTGTTGCAGGCCCTCTCCATGGCTAGGGGACTCACGCCTTTTGCCAAAAGGAACGACATCCGGATATTCCGAGAGGAGAGGAGTGAGACCAGAATGTTCTTATTCAGATATGATGACGTGACCCAAGGGATCGCGCTGGATCAGAACATCCGGCTGAAAAGGGGGGATGTGATTGTTGTTCCCTAAAGGGTCAAGAGGTTAAGGTTAAGGGGTTGAGGGGGACGTGATTGTTGTTCCCTAAAGGGTTGAGGGTTAAGGATGTCGGTTTTTTTCAGAAAATCTGCTTTGCTGGCAATCGGCCTGCTTTTTCACTGTTCCGGGGCAATGGCGGATGAATTCAGGCTTCTGCCCTTCATAAATATGAGGCAGGAATATAATGACAACATCTTCATGAGCAACGAGGATTCTGTCAGTGACTTTGTCACCACCCTCTCCCCCGGACTCAAGCTTGCAGAGAGGACAGAACGGCTGGATGCGAGGCTTTCCGCCCGGGTGGATCGGATCAGATACACTGACAGGAATGAACTCAATGCCTTGGATGAGCATTACCAAGGACGGATCGGGTATCAGTTGAGCGAAAGAGCGGGGGTTTCCTCCAAAGTCCGCCATACCAAGGATTCCCGCCGGGATCGGGATATTGAGGAGACCGGGCTGTTGCTTGGGACCGTAACGCGCAGGAAACGGATCTGCAACCTCTCAGGGACCTATCTCCTGTCAGAAACAACCGGGATGTCCCTTTCATATGATTACAACCGGGATGAGTTCAATGATCCGGACTTCTCCGATTATCGCTCTCGCAGTCTGAACCTCGGGATCACCCATCGTCTCGTTCCTTTGCTGTCCGCGCGTATGAACCTCGGATACGCCCGATACGATTTTGTGGATTCGATCACAGAGAATTATTCATGGACCCCGGGGATAAGCTGGGCCATGAGCGAAATTTTCTCCTTGGCTGCCGATTTTGGAGCCCGTTACACCTGCTCCGAATTTGAAACGACAAAATATGAGCCGGTATTCTTCTCCGACATCTATCCTGACCTCCCTGTTGATCCGGAAAATGACTTCATCACCGGATACCGACCTGCGCCTTATATTGATACCTTGGAATCATGGGGGCTCTCATGGCAGGTTCTTCTGGAATATAAAGGCGAAAAGACCCATGCCGGCATCACTCTTTCACGGGATGTGAAAGGGGCCAGCGGTAGCGGCGGGACAACGGAAAGGACCGTGGCGTCCCTCAACATCAGCCGAAGATTCACATACGAAATCCGGGCGAGTCTGTCAGCAACATACCACCTGAACCAGACCGATCAGGAGGGACTCGCAACCGAAGAGCAGCACACCCTGCGGATTCAGCCCAAAATTCGTTTCGACTGCACAAGGGAAATCGCTCTTGAGATGGCTTACATATTCACCAGCATCACGGACAACAAAACAGATGCCGAGACAAACCGGAACTTGGTCTTCGCTCGTCTCTCCTTTCAATATCCATTGCTTGAATAGGGCTGGTTCGGCTGGTTCTAACGGATTTTGTGGTATTCCAACGCGGAGGACGCGGAGGATCGCGGAGGGTTGTGGCCTGAGACCGTCCTCACAGCGCGGGGGATCGCGGATGTCTTCGGGGCCGGCCTCCCGACGCGAGGGACGCGGGGGCCGACCTCCGCGTCCCTCCGGCCGGCCCGGGACGGGGACTCAGCGTCCCTCTGCGTTCTCTGCGTTGAAAAAAAACCTTCCCCAGACCACAAAATCCGTTAGAATCAGGAATAGGGAGTGAAGCTTGCCGCCGGCTTTGCCAATTCGCCGGGAGCCAAGCAGGGAGAACTTGTAATTCAGAGGACCTGACAGATGGGACCAGAGGAAACAGCACCGTATGATTATGCAGAAATCCTGAGACGAAGAAAGTGGAGCATCATGGTGCCAGCCTTTGTCATCCTATTGGCATCCGTGATCGTGGCCCGCTCCCTGCCTTCGGTTTACCAGTCCACAGCGACCATTCTCATAGAGGAGCAGGAGATCCCGGCTGATTTTGTGGCGACCACCGTGACAAGTTATGTGGAACAGCGTCTGCAATCCATAAGCCAGCGGATCATGAGCACCTCCCAGCTCTCCAAAATCATTGATGATCTCAATTTGTATGCCGATTTGAGGGAAAAATCGACAAAAGAGGAGATCATCTCAAAGATGCGTAAGGACACCAAGTTTGAGTCCGTCAGCACCGAGTCAGTGGACCGCCGTACTGGAAGACCCATCACCGCGACCATTGCCTTCAAGCTTTCCTTTGAAGGAAAATATCCAAACAAAGTTCAGCAGGTGGCCAGCTTACTCGCGTCCCTTTACCTTGAAGAGAACCTCCGGGTCAGAAAACAGCAGACCATGGAAACCTCCAAATTTCTGGAAGATGAGGTGGAGAAGGTGAAAGTTGATCTGGCTGAAATCGAAAAAAAGATTTCCGCATTTAAGAAGATGCATATGAACGAACTGCCTGAACTGCTCAAAGTCAATGTTCAGACACTGAGCAGCATTGAGCGGAGTATCGAAAGACTGGAGGATCAGGGACGTAGTCTCAAGGAGAGAGAAGGGTATCTCCAAGCTCAGCTTGTCAGCATCCCTCCTGAATTGGAAGCAGAAAACTTAGATGAAAAACGCTTGGAAGAACTGAAGGTTCACCTTGTGCAACTGAGAACCCGGTTCTCCGATGAATATCCGGATGTGATCAAAACCGTGGGCGAGATTGCCGAACTTGAAAAGAAGATCGCGGACCCTTATGCCTCCGGATCTGAAAGCGATCTTCCGACCAACCCGGCCTATGTCACCCTCTCCTCTCAACTCGCCAGCACACAGACGGACATCGTCTCGGTTCGACAACAGATCCGTCGTCTCGAAAAGAAGGCGAACCAATATCGTCAGCGGATCGAAAACAGTCCCAAGCTTGAAGAGGAATACAACGCGCTGATCATCCAAAGGAACACCACCCATGCCAAAATTGATGACCTGATGAGAAAGGTTCTGGAGGCGAAGGTGGCTTACGGACTTGAGGAGGAGCAGAAAGGGGAGCGGTTCACCCTGATTGATCCTGCGGTGCTTCCGGAAAAGCCCTTCAAGCCGAACCGAAAGGCGATTGCGCTGATCGGCTTCGTTCTGGGCATTGGAGCCGGTGTGGGTACCGGCGCCTTAAAGGAATTTATGGATCAATCGGTCCGAAATGCGAACAGCCTTGCGTCTGCCACTTCATTTCCGGTTCTGGCGGTCATACCCGAAATCATGACCAAATGGGACAGAAGAAACACGCGGATCAAACGCATCATTCTGATGATCTTGCTCCTTTTGGTGGCCTCGGCGGGAGTTGCCGCGTTTCATTATCTGGTCATGGATCTCAGCATCTTGTGGGCCAAGTTGTTGCGGAAATTTTTGAAGTAGCTTGTAGTCCCGCCTTCAGGCGGTCGGAAACCGCTGAGAGGCGGAACTGCGAACTGGAAGCGACCCTATGAAGATAAGGAAAAAGAAGAGATCCCTGTGGGAAGATCGGTCCGCTCTGGTCATGGATCTCAGCATCTTGTGGGCCAAGTTGTTGCGGAAATTTTTGAAG
>JAOZRQ010000113.1:0-6051 GCA_029940115.1 Desulfobacterales bacterium | reverse complement strand
TAGCTTGTAGTCCCGCCTTCAGGCGGTCGAACACCGCTGAGAGGCGGAACTGCGAACTGGAAGCGACCCTATGAAAAAGAAGAGATCCCTGTGGGAAGATCGGTCCGCACTGTTGGAAGACGATTCCAAATCTGGAACTCTCGGGTTTGATTCAGAAACGGCTGACAGGAATCGTTGCATATGCTTATGTTCGGACGCGAAGGAGATTGATGCTTACAGGATTCTTCGGATTCAAATCCGGCAACGTACCAAGGAGAGAAGATGGAATGCCCTGATGATCACCAGTGCATGTCCCGGGGAAGGCAAGACGCTCACCGCCATCAATCTGGCCGCCACCTTTGCCAAATCCTTTGATGAAAACGCCCTTCTGGTGGATGGCGACCTGAAGCGGCAGAATATCTGTCAATATATGGGGCTTTCAAGCGAAATGGGCCTCGTTGATTATCTGTTGGATGATCGTCCTCTTGAACACGTCATCATCCGGACGGGTGTGCCCAGACTGTCGGTCATCTCCGGGGAGAGGAAAAACTATGAAAGCCCGGAACTTCTGGGTTCCGGGCGGATGGCCGCGCTTGTGAGGGAGATGAAGGATCGCTATGACAACCAGTACATTTTTTTTGATGTCCCCTCAATTCTCGAAAGTGCGGACGCGGTCGCGTTCGCTCCCCTGATTGACGGTATTCTCATGGTGGTTGAATCGGGAAAAACATCTGTTCATGACGTGAAGAAGGCTATCGGACTGATCCCCCAAGATAAATTTCTGGGATTTATATTGAACCGGGGTCACAAGCTTTGATGGAGAACTGAGGAAATGCTGTGTACAGGACAAAAAAATGATTGATGAAAGAAACCCGGCTTTTTCTTGCGGTCGGGAGATCGGCCTGTCTGGAAAAAAGCCGGGTTTCTCGCCCGTTCCCAATTTTTTGTCCTGTACACAGGAGGAAATGAGAAAACCAGAATCCGGGTCAAGGATTCTGGTTTTCTTTTGCATTTTCTGGACCGTGAAACGTGAAACATGATGCGTGAATTCACACCCTCACGTTTCACGCCTCACGCCTCACGCCTCACGATTCACGCCTCACGATTCACGCCTCACGCTTCACGAACCACTTCTCCTCCGAATGCCGATAAGACCAATCAATCCAGAACCGAGCAACCAGACCGCGCCGGGAATGGGAACAGATGCCACCACATCATTGTGGTCGTGGTCAAGCCATGCACGATCGGTTTCCCGCTGATCCTGATCCTCTATGGCCCAAGCGTATCTGCCGTCCTCATTGTAAAAAACCGCAAAGTGGTCATAATCGTCAGCATTTTTGGATGACTCTGTGTAAAAGGTCGTCTCACTGTAGGCTCCCCATCCCTCACTGAGGCTGGTGACGTAAAGGCCATATTCCCCGTTGTCGGCTTGGTAGGTTCCGACCTCATGCGACCACGCGGCACCTCCTTGTTTGACGATGGGGGTGAAATCGGAAAGATCACCGAAAGTTCCCGGATTGTCAACTTGGACAAAACCGGGGCCAAACGCATTCTCCAGTATCGTCTGGGCCGGTAGCTCGCCACTTGCCGCGGGGCCTATGTCCACCATGGATGCCGCCGCACTTCCTGCCAGAAAAATTCCCATGGTTAATGCAACCAACATTCTGATAATCATCACATCCTCCTTATTCTAAAAAATTCATTACCATCTATACTTTGCACTTTTTAAGACTTCGGTCTGTGTACAGGACAAAAAAATCGGGAACGGGCGAGAAACCCGGCTTTTTCCCAAATGGGCCGACCTCCCGACCGCAAGAAAAAGCCGGGTTTCTTTCCCCAATCACTTTTTTGTCCTGTACTCAGGACTTCGGTATAATCAATGGCTGTGTACAGGACAAAAAATCGGGAATGGGCGAGAAACCCGGCTTTTTCCCAAACGGGCCGACTCCCCGACTGCAAGAAAAAGCCGGGTTTCTTTTCCTCAATCATTTTTTTGTCCTGTACACAGAATCAATGGTTAGAAAAGTGCATAGCCCCATAATTGCGCTTTTTGTCCTCATGAACAGGATACCCGAAAGTTCCTCCCTGACGAACTTTCCCACAAAAAAGTTACAGATAGGATATCTATTCAAAAAAATTCTGAAAAAAAATGGGCATCTTTCATTTTGGCTGAAAGGTGGTTCACACTTTTCAGTTCCGCCTTCAGGCAGTCTCGCACCGCCTGAAGGCGGAACTGCAAATTGAAATGTAAACCATCCATCCAACATTTTGGACGGACTTTCCCACAAAAAAGTTACAGATAGGATACATATTCAAAAAAATTCTGAAAAAAAATGGCTCTTTTCCAAGTTGATCTTCCCATCCAACATTTTTGGACGGACTTTCCCACAAAAAAGTTACAGAATAGGATACATATTCAAAAAAATTCTGAAAAAAAATGGGCATCCTTCATTTATCAGTTTACATTTTTCATTATTCATTAAATGTAAATGACAAAGTGAGTCGGCCATTCTGAAACGAAATGTCATATTTTTGTCTTTTTTTGAAAGGGCCAACAGTTCCTTGGGCATGAATGAGATGATGAAAAAAGAGTCAGGACAAAGCGCACATGGCCTGCTCACAAATGACAAACGACATTCGGTTTTCCGAATCATGTCCGCCTGGGAAAAAATGCTGAACTTCAATCTCTGATCTGATATACATGTCAAAACATGATTTTGCAAGCAAATGTTTTTTCATCGGAAAAGGAGGAGACATGTGCGCCCCTGTTTTTGTCAAAGAGAAGGACAAGGATGGCCGGTCGGCACATCCCTGACCCCGAAAAAATTCATGCGACGTCACGATCTGACTCCCATGACGAGGCTGCATATTCAAGTTTGCAGTTCCGCCTTCAGGCGGTGCGAAACCGCCGAGAGGCGGAACTGCAACTGAAAAGTGTCAGCCACTTTTTGGGCAAAATGAGGGATGCCCGGGTTTCTTGGAATTTGTCGGTTGCGCCAGCCGATCAGGAATGTTACATTATGCCAAACAAAGACCAGAAATTCGAAGCGAATGTTCCGGGGAGATACTATGTGAGCGGGGAGTGCATCGGCTGCACACTCTGTGCCGAGATCGCGCCGGAAAACTTTGCCATCAACACAGCCGAGGAATTGGAAGTCGTGCATGATTATGTCTGCAAGCAGCCTGGCACTGCTCAGGAAGATGAATTCTGTGCAGAGGCCATGGCCGCTTGCCCTGCAAACGCCATAGGCATTGAAGCGTAATGGAGGAGACAGTGAAAGAAATTGTCAGTGTCAGTCTCGGTCCCAGCGACAGGGACGATGAGTTTGAAACCGAATTCTTGGGCCAGGATTTTTACATCCGCCGCATCGGCACGGATGGAAGCCTGGAAAGAGCCGTGGAACTGTTGACCAAATGGGACAGGGAAGCGGACGCCATGGGGCTGGGTCATGTGAGGTTTCCCCATGACATCGGCCCCGGACACGCGACCGAGAGTCATCTGGAGAAACTGAGGAAACTGAGTCACCGCCTGAAGACGCCGGTGGTCACCGGAGAATCCCTTCGCAAAGTCGGTTATGAATGGTCCCTTCGCCACATTCAGTTCAAGTTCGGCGGCAACTATTTTGACAACGCCAGGGTCCTTTTTCTATCGGGCATGACCAACTATTCCATGGCAAAGGTCATGGCCGAATACACCGAGAACCTCACCTTTGCGGACCCGATTCTGGAGAACGGGATATCCAAGTTCCTGAACTCCCTGAAAGAGATGGAGCTTTACGCCAAAGGATTCCATGATATCCTGAAATGGGTTCCCACCAAGCGGCTCGCCTCCTCGGCCGTACCGATCCGGGCATGGAACGACTACATCTTGCGAAAAGCCATGCAAAAGGCGAACATCATCGTGGTCCCGTATTATGGTTTCCATGACTATGTGGAAAAATGCACCTTGGAGGAGCTCGGCGGGAAGATCATCGTCACCTCCACCGCGTATGATGACCGGATTCAGTTTCTCAAGGACAGGGGGGTGGACGTGGTGATTGACTCCACCCCGAAGATACTGGAGAAGGTCGTCGGGGTCAATGTGCTGGAGGCCCTGATCGTCGCGGCCCTGGAGAAGCCGCCGGAGGAGATCACCAATGACGATCTGCTCGAAGTCGTCAGCGAGCAGAAGATGGACCCGAGGGTGATCTATCCTTCGGGAGCGCCGAAGCGGGTGAACCGTTTTGCATTCGTGATCCATCCGCTTTCCCAAGAATTTTTGAAGAAGGACAAGGCTGTGAATGTCTTGTCCAAAGTCACACCGCCGGCCTTTCTCGACGCGGTGGAGAAGGTGGTCGCGTATTCTCCGCCCTGGATCTATTCCCGGGTGACCGGCATCAAGTCCCCCACCGGCGCCGAGGCCGAGGGATGGCTGATCACGGTGGGCGGAACTCCCAAGCAGATGCTCTCCCATGATCCTGAGTTCACCTACAAGCGCCTGTTGCAGGCCGCGAAGATGGCCAAACGGCTCGGCGCGCAGATCATGGGACTCGGCGCGTTCACCAAGGTGGTGGGGGATGCCGGCGTCACGGTCGCGAAACTCGCAGATATTCCGATCACCACCGGCAACAGCTACAGCGCGTCCGGCGCGCTTTGGGCCGCTGCGGACGCGGTGCGCCGCATGGGACTGGTCCAAGTGGAAAAAGGGCAACGACTGAACGCAAAGACAATGGTCATGGGCGCGACCGGGGCCATCGGGTCGGTCTGCTGCCGGCTCCTGGCATATGCGTTTGACGAGCTCTACATGGTGGGCCGGAACATGGCCAAGCTGCTGGCGATGAAGGCGTCCATCCTTGAGGAGACACCGGATGCGAAGATTCATCTCTCGGTCCGTGCGGACAAGCACCTGCCGGAGATGGATGTGATCGTCACCGCGACCTCGGGCGCGGGCAAGAGCGTCCTCGACATCACAAAGGTCAAGCCGGGATGCGTGATCACGGATGTGGCCCGCCCCCTGGATCTCTCCCCCGAGGATGTGAGAAGACGGCCCGATGTGCTGGTGATCGAATCCGGCGAGATCGAGCTTCCTGGCAACCCGGAGATGAAGGGCATTGGCCTGCCCCCCAAGATCGTCTATGCCTGCCTTGCCGAGACCATCGTGTTGGCGTTGGAGGGCCGGTTTGAGATATTCACCATCGGCCGTGAGATCGAATGGCAGAAGGTGAGGGACATCTACAAGATGGGGCTGAAGCACGGCATGAAGCTCGCGGCCATCTCAGGCGTGAACGGGGTTTACTCTGATGAGGATATCGCCAAGGTGAGGGAGCTTGCCTTGGCGGAGAGGGCCAAGATGGAGAAGGCAGCTTGAGAAATCGTTCTCATCCTTAACTAAACCAAATCCTTGTAGTACCTGACCAAATTAATTCTGACGGGTAAGTTCTGAACATCAGACCTCCGAGGTTTTGAAAACCTCGGAGGTCTTCACCCGTGGAGGTCTTCACCCGTCAAAACTTATTTGGTCGTGTAGTAGAGCTTTCAAGAAAATGTTTGTCGCTCCGGAGTGCCCCACTTGCAGTTTGGCATGCCCGGAAACCGGGGCCTCCGCCAAACTGCAAGTTTGGCACTCCGGACAATCTTTTTGTTGAAGGCTATATAGTTCTCAATGGTAACTACAGGGATTGGATTTAGTAAGGATAAAAGCTTTCCCATCAAAACTAGTCAATCCTTACCAAACCAAATCCTTGCAATTCGTTCAGGCACGATGCCAAAGTGGAACGAATTTGCAATTCGTTCAGGCACGAAGCCGAAGTAGAACGAATTTTCGGCATCCTTCATCCATCAGTTCACAGTTTTTTGAGACGAAAAAGTTTGTGGTTCCGCCTTCAGGCGGTGCCACACCGCCTGAAGGCGGAACTGCAAACTTTTCCCATCCGAAAAGTGCAAACCACTTTTCATATGAAATGAAGGATGCCGAATTTGCAATTCGTTCCGGCACGATTTGAAAAATCGTGCGACTTTGCCTTGATGCCGATGGGGAACGAATTTGCAATTCGTTCCGGCACGATTTGAAAAATCGTGCGACTTTGCCTTGAT
>JAOZRQ010000582.1 GCA_029940115.1 Desulfobacterales bacterium | reverse complement strand
GTTGTCGAGTAGGGGACCGATCCCGGGGCAGGCATCAGTCCGGCCATGGACGCGGTGTTGACGATGTGTCCGAACCCTTGGGAGACCATGATCGGGTATGCGGCTTGGACACCATGGATCACTCCTCGCAGATTGACATCCACGATGTAATTCCAATCATCCATCGTATAGTCTTTGACGGTGCCGCCGATGCCAATTCCCGCGTTGTTGAAGATATAGTCGAGTCGGCCCGTCCTTGTGACGGTCTCTTGGACGAGCTGTTCGACCGCGGCAAAGTCGGTGACGTCCAATTTTGCCGCGGTGGCCTTGCCACCCGAGGCATTGATCGTCGCGGCCGCATTTTCTGCCATGTCCATCTGAAGATCAGCCAACACCACCTCGGCCCCACGCGTGGCCAGTTCCTCACCCAATGCCCGGCCAATGCCCGACGCACCGCCAGTGATGATGGCCGTGGCCTCCTTAAAGACACGAATTGTTTTGTCTGTCATAACAAATACCTTTTTTGAAGCTGTAAGCTGTAAGCTGGAAGCTGTAAGTTCAAGGCTTAGAGTTTTAGATTTGAACCTCACAGCTTAGAGCTTAGAGCTTAGAGCTTACAGCTTACAGCTCAGAGCTTAGAGCTCAGAGCTTGTTTCACCTCGTCATCCGACAGTCCGTCCACCTCGGCGAGAATCTGGGCCATCGCGTCATGCTCCACAAGTTCCAGTTGTCTCATGCCCACCTGTTCCGCCATTTGAAAAATGGTGGCCACCTCAAAAAAGGCAGGCAACGGCAACACCACCCCGAACGAGTCCCGCATGCGGGAGATGACCTGCGTGGCGAGCAACGAATGACCCCCGAGTTCAAAAAAGTCGTCATGAATCCCAATCGGCTGAATCCCGAGCAGTTCCTGCCAGATGTCCGCCAATCGCTGCTCAATCTCGTATGTGGGTGCGACGTATGGATTCTGCAAGTCGGGCCGTTGAGCCGCCTGTCGATCCTCGTGGGAGGACCCAGGTGCCACGGCGATGTCGGCGGGCAGCACCCGGAAATCGAGGTCGCAGGTTGAGACCACGACCTGGGGCAAGGCATAAGCCAATATCCGCTCAAACCCCTCAAGACCCTCTGTGGGCAAGATGCCGCGTTTCAGGTTTTCGACATGCAATCCTCGCAATTCCGGGGGCAATTCCGCATGGGCCGCCATGCCGACCTCCTGCCAAGTGTCCCAATTGATGCAGATGCTCGGTCTGCCGTGGTCGCGCAGCTGGTGGGTGAGGGCATCCATGAACGCATTGGCCGCGCAATAGTCAACCTGCCCGAAATCACCTCTGACGGAAGATATGGATGAGAAGAGGACCAGGAAATCAAGGGGCATCTCCCGGCTCAGGTCCGCAAGGATTTGGGAGCCTCGCACCTTGGCCCCAAGAATCGGTTCCATCATGGATCGGGTCTTGGCCTGAATCATCCCGCCACACGGCACACCGGCCGCGTGAATGATGCCGTTGATCGGGCCGAACCGATTTTGGGCTTGGGAGAACACCCGTTCCATCTGCGGCCGGTCGCCCACATCGGCACACGCGACCCTCACCTCCGCGCCGGATGACGCCATGGCCTGCAACGTCTTGATCTTGCGGCTGATCTCATCCGTCGCGTCGTGTGTGGCAAGCCATTGGGACCATTCATCCGGGTCTGGAAAGGATGAGCGGCCCATGAGCGTCAGTCTGGCATGCTCGGTTTTGGCCAGATGCGCCGCCAAGACCAGACCAATGCCGCCGAGACCGCCAGTGATCAGATAATGGGGGGCGTCCTTCGCCCCGCTTTTTGTTCTTGAGCTTGTTGAAAGCCCCCGCTTCCTGAGCTTGTCGAAGGATGCCGCTTCTTGTTCTTGAGCTTGTCGAAAGACCAACCGGATCGGCTCGTAGGTCTGGACCCACCGGTGAGGGTCACGGAACGCGACCACCGCGTCGGCTCCATCATCGGTGGTCAGTTCTTGGCATAACTGGTCTGTGAGCCGCGTGGCCTGCCAGCTGCCCGGTTCCGGAAGCAACACGTCGATGCTCCGACAGGTGATGTTCGGATATTCTCGCGGGATGACCTTCACGGGTCCCAGCAGCATCGCCTTTTCAGGAGAAAGAGCGGTTTCGCCGGCCACCTGTTGCATGTTGTTCGACAGCACCCACAGGGCCATCGGCTCGGTCACTCCCCGGTTGCCGATGGCCTGTGCCAGAGAGATCAGGCCGTGAAGGCATATCGTCTCCATTTCGGAATGGGGGAGCGGTTCCGCGTTCATCGGACGAATCGGCCAGCAATAGACGATCTTTTCGGGAATTCCCTCGCCAAACGCATGCAACAGGGCATCGAAGTCTTCCTGTCTCTCCGGATTCAGGGAGTAGTCACGCTCGCCTGTCAGAGTGAACGCTCTCCCCATTTTTACGGCAATGACATGATGACCCGATGATTCCAACCGGTTCACCAATTGGGTGCCCAAACCGTGTTCGTCTGCAAACACGAGCCATGCATGAACTTCCGAAACCTCGACAGGTTCGCGGACCGTGCGCTTCCATGACGGCAGATGAAACCAATCGGCCACATCCGGCTTTTTGTCGGTTGGCAGACCCGATTTCAGCCCGTTTTTTTGGGGTTCTTCCATGACAGATGCATCCGGCGGATCAATCCAGTGACGCTGACGTTCAAACGGATAGGTCGGCAAGGGGATGCGCCGGCGGGATTCATTCGCATAAAAACCGTCCCAATCCACAGCGACCCCAGCCAGCCAGAGTCTGCCAAGCGTGGTCAGCAGAAAGGAGACATCCGACTGATGATGTGTCGGGTGGCGCATGGTGGCCACCGCCGGCTGTTCCGGGGGCTTGTCCGGATGTTGCCTGACCAGGGTGGTCAACGTCCGTCCCGGGCCGATCTCCAGCAACACCGACTCGGGGGTCAACAGATGCCGCACCCCATCGGCAAAGCGCACGGGGTGGACCATATGGTCGGCCCAATACCCCGGATCCGTCGCGTCCGCATCGGTGATCCAGGTGCCGGTGAGATTCGAGAGATACGGGATCTGGGGCCGATTCAGGGTGATCTTTTCCACCTCCGCGGTGAATGGAGTCAGAAGGGGAGCCACCATCTCGGAATGAAACGCATGGGACGTGTGCAGACGCTGGCAGTCCGTCCCTTGGGCGGTCAACTGCTCTTCCAGGGCCGTGACCGCGGAGAGGGGGCCAGAGACCACACACAGGGAGGGCGCGTTGATGGCGGCCAAAGCGAGTTCATGGCCCAGAAGCGGTCGGAGCTGATCTTCCCCCATCGGCACACTCACCATGGCACCGGCCGGCAAGTGTTGCATCATCTCCCCCCGCTTCGCGACCACGCTCAGGGCATCTTCCAAGGAGAATACCCCGGCCAGACATGCGGCCACATATTCGCCGATGCTGTGCCCGATCATCGCCTGGGGCCGGATGCCCCACGCCATCCACAACTGGGCCAGGGCATATTCGACCACAAACAGGGCGGGTTGGGCCATGGCGGTTTGGTTGATGCGTGATGCGTGAGCGGGCAACGCTCGCCCCGGTTCCCGAGCTTGTCGAAGGATGCCGCTCGCCCCGCTTCCTGAGCTTGTCGAAGGATGCCCCTCGCCTGCATGGACGACGTGACGCAGGTCGATTCCCATGAGCGGGTTGAGGATGTCCGAACAGTGGTCCACCGCGTCCCGGAAGACCGGTTCGGTCTGATAGAGTTCCCATCCCATGTTCACATATTGGGCACCTTGTCCTGAAAAGAGGAACGCCACCGGCCGAGCGGTGGCCTCCTGATGCTGGGTGAGGATGCGGGTCGGGTCGGATCCGCGGAGTGCGGTCATCGCGTCCTCAGGGGACTGACAGACCAATGCCCGACGATGGGCAAATCGCTTGCGGCCTTGGCAGAGGGTGTGCGCCACATCCGCGAGGCACAGATCCGGTTGGTCTCTCAGGTGGTCGGCCAGATGAAGGGTGGCCCGCTCCAATGCCGCGTCGGTCTTTGCCGAGAGGAGGAGCAATTGCCACGGTCGGGTCGGATTTGACGGAGGGACTTGGGATGTCGGATCATCCGGCCTGTGATCGGCGGTTCCTGAGCCGGTTCCTGAGCCGGTTCCTGAGCCGGTTCCTGAGCCGGTTCCTGAGCCGGTTCCTGAGCCGGTTCC
>JAOZRQ010000112.1 GCA_029940115.1 Desulfobacterales bacterium | reverse complement strand
CCGCGTCCATGGCCGGACTGATGCCTGCCCCGGGATCGGTCCCCTACTCGACAACGAAGCATGCGTTGGTCGGTCTTTCAAAATCATTGCGCGCGGAAGCCGCCTGAAGGCGGAACCACAAACTAGGAGGCCGGAATGGCAGGCTCAATATTCATCACGGGAAAGGCCGTCTCACATCACTTTTTAAGGATGACGACAATTATGGACGCATGGCAGAAAAAGGGAAACTCAACAGACGATCAGTCACGCCACCCGTTATCTTCCCCACAACAAGAAATTTGGTTTGACCAGCAATTGCATCCGGATGTGCCATCGCACACCATCGCCGGACATGTGCAAATTGACGGACCGATTGACCCGGCAATGTTTGAGCAGGCCCTCCGTCTGTTGACAGAACGCCATGACGCCTTGCGGATCGCCTTGGTGTCGGATGGACAAGATGAGTTGCCCATGCAGACGGTGGCTGGAGAAAACGCCGCGACATGTCCCTTTCATGATTTCTCCACGGCCGATGATCCCCATCAGGCCGCCAAGACATGGATGCAGGCACAGGTTGTGAGACCCTTTGACTTGAACGGGAACGCCCTGTTTCGCTTTGCCTTGCTGAAAATCAGCGATGACTGCTGGCTCTGGTTCAGGCAATGCCACCTCATGATCCTCGATGCGTGGAGCATGGGCTTGATCACCCAGTCATTGGCCGATGTCTACACCTGCCTATGTCAGGGTCGGCAAGTTCAGACGGTCGCCCCCTCCTGCCTCCGCTTTGCCGAGGCGGACAGGACCTATGTGGAATCCCTTCGTTATGAGGCAGATCGGCAATATTGGCTGGAAAAATATCAGACCGTTCCGGATGCCTTGTTTGCCCCGCGTCACCCCAGTCGGTCTCCGGATCAGATGCCAACGAGCATACGCCGCACCCTCTCCCTGACGCAACCTCTCCATGGTCAATTGACTGAATTGGCGAAGATATGCCAAGCCACCCGCTTTGATCTGATCTTGGGGACATTATATGTCTACTTCTCCCGCATCGGGCAAACCGAGGAATGGGTCGTGGGGGTGCCGGCGAATCGTCCGGGTGTGGATTTCAGGGAGACGGTCGGATCGCTCACTGGTCTCAACGCGGCGCGGTTCAGCTTTGGAACCGCCCTGAGCTTCAAGGCCCTGGTGCGGGGCATGAGGGAGGTGTCCGAGCAGGACCAACGGCATCAGTCGTTTCCCATCAGCGACCTGAACCGCGCGTTGGAACTGCACAAGCAGGGACGCAGGCAGCTGTTTGACGTGAGTCTCTCTTATGAAAGGCATCCCCATGCCCATTTCGGCCCCTGCGAGACGCGCCATGCCACAAACCTGTCGCACGATTCGGCACCAATCCCTCTGACGCTCCGTATGCGGGAATGCGCTGACCAGATGGATGTGGATGTTGTCGGCAACCTCGCCTATATGGAGGCCGCAGAGATCGAACGCATGCCGGCACGGCTGATGATGATGGTGGAACATCTGCTGGATCATGATCATATGGATGCGCCGATTTCTGCCATCCCTTTGTTGACAGAGGAGGAGACCCGACAATTGCTGGCTTGGAGCCAGACAGAAACCGATTACCCTCGTGACCGGACGATTGCCGAGCTGTTCCAATCCCAAGTGGAAAGCACTCCGGAACGCATAGCGACGGTCTTTGAGGGGCACCACCTCTCCTACCAGAAACTGAATGTTCAGGCGAACCGACTGGCGCATGATCTGATTGCGGTCGGCGTGACCGCCGACACCTTGGTAGGGATCTGCGTGGAGCGATCTCTGGAAATGCTCATTGGTCTGATCGGCATCCTCAAGGCCGGCGGCGCGTATCTGCCGCTCGATCCCGAATATCCGCGGGAACGTCTGCAATTCATGGTGGAAGATGCGTCGCTGGGGGTGCTGTTGAGCCAAGGCCATCTGCTGGAGCGACTGCCCGCATCCGTGGGGAGCCGGGTGATTCTTCTGGATGACGATGGGGAGCGGCGGATGGTTCCCTGTTCGGATGAGAATCCGGTGACGCGAAGCGCCCCAGAAAATTTGGCGTATGTGATCCACACATCGGGATCCACGGGGAGGCCGAAGGGCGTGTCACTGCCGCAGGCCGCCCTGGTCAACCTGTTGTGCTGGCAGTCTCGGCAACATGGCTTGGACAGGGCCGAGAACACCTTGCAATTCACAACACTGAACTTCGACGTCTCCTTTCAGGAAATCTTCGACACCCTCCTGATCGGCGGCCGACTGGTCCTGGTGGATGAGGAGACACGCCGGGATGCAGGGGCATTGCTCGAGTGTCTTTCCAAACAGCGGGTTGAGCGCCTGTTTGTGCCATTTGTCATGTTGCAGCACTTGGCCCAACAGGTGGAGGCTGGCGGCCATGACGCGCCCATGTTGCGGAATGTGATCACCGCTGGGGAGCAGTTGCGTGTCACACCCGCATTGCGCGCCCTGTTCGACACCCTGCCGCGGTGCCGCCTGCACAATCACTACGGTCCCAGTGAGAGTCATGTCGTGACGGCCCTCACCCTCCCCTCGGACAGGGACGCATGGACACATCTGCCCCCCATTGGCCGGCCGATTGCCAACATCCGCATCCACATATTGGATGCGTATCATCAGCTTCAGCCCCTTGGCGTCCCCGGCGAACTCTGCATTGCCGGCGTAGGTCTCGCACGCGGCTATCTCAACCGCCCCGAGCTCACTGCCGAAAAGTTTGTCGAGGTCGAGTGTCTTGGCAGAACCGAGCGCGTTTACAAAACCGGCGACTTGGCCAGATGGTTGCCCGATGGAAACTTGGAATGTCTCGGACGCACCGACCACCAAGTCAAGTTGCGTGGATTCCGCATCGAACTGGGCGAGATCGAGTCCGTACTCAGCCAGCACCGGTCCGTCAGGGAGTCTGTGGTGAAACTGTGCGGCACGGATCACGACAGGCGATTGGCCGCATATGTGACTGTGAGCGATGAGCGACCGTCAGGAACGGACGGGGATTCCGCAACCGATGTCCCATCACTGACGACCGAGTTGCGTGGATGGCTGAGGGAGAGACTCCCCGAGCATATGATCCCCGCCCATCTCACCATGCTCGACCAGATGCCGCTGACCCCCAACGGCAAGATTGATCGCCAATCCCTGCCCGCGCCCGAGCCCTTCACCAGCGTCCGTTACGAGCCGCCCCGTGACCCAACGGACCTCCGGATGGTCCAAATATGGGAGGAACTCTTTGATGTGCGGCCCATCGGCATCACCGACAATTTTTTTGAGCTCGGTGGAAGTTCCCTGCTGGCGTTGCGGCTGATGAGCCAAATTCATCATGCGTTTGAGAAGCGTCTCCCCCTCTCGGCCCTCTTCCAAGGCCCCTCTATTGCCGAATTGGTGGGGATCATCCGCCAAGACACCCCAACCACTTGGCCCACGCTGATCCCGATTCAGCCCCATGGCGATCGGCCCCCTCTGTTCTGCTTTCCTGGTTCCGGGGGGAATGTGCTCTATCTCCACCCCCTAGCCGCCCATTTGGGGAAACGACAACCCTGTTACGGTCTCCAGTCCCCCGGATTGGATGGGGAAACCTCCCCTCCGGCGACCACCGAGGCGATGGCCGCCCTTCATTTGAAGGAATTGAAATCCGTGCAACCTCAAGGCCCCTACTTCTTCCTGGGCCACTGCTTCGGGGGTCAGGTGGCCTTTGAATTGACCCGTCAGCTTGAACAACAGGGGGAGAGGGTCGCCGTGTTGGTGATTCTGGATGTCACCGCACCGACCCTTGAAGAGGAGGAGGATGCGACGAGAAATTGGAGCGAAACCTTTTGGTTGCTATACTTTTTGGAACTGTTGGAAAAAGAGACAGACGTCACGTTTGACCTGACTCAGGAAATGCTGGAATCTCAGGAGACATTGGATCAACGCTATGAATTGGCCATGCGACGCATCAAGCAACGAGATGTTTACTTCACGGCGACGGCGGAGAGCGATCAGCTCAGGGCGATGGTGAGGATATTCAAGGCGAATATCCGTGCATACATCAATTATCGCTTTCCCGGCGTGATCAATGCCCCGATCGTGCTGTTTCGCGCGCAGGACCAAGTGTGGGGCGAAGACGACACGCTCGGTGAGGATTGGAATTGGGGCCAATGCACATCTGGGGAGATGCAGGTGAGATGGACACCCGGGACGCATGTCAACATGCTCAGCGAGCCGCACGTCAAGGACTTCGCCGCTCAATTGCGGCACTTGCTTGACTCAAAGGCATAGGGCTTGTCGCTCCGGAGTGTCCAGGCCAAAAGTTCCTGATCATAACGCTTTTAGGGGAGCCCGTAATTATAATCCGCTTTTTTCAATAACCGATGAAAGATTCAACTTTTTGAGAAACTGAGTGGCCATTCTTCATGAAAAGTTCGTAGTCCCGCCTCGACAAAAGACGTCGAGGGCATGCCTCAGGCGGTGCGAAGCCGCCGAGAGGCGGAACTACAAACTGAAACTCCTCGGTTTCTTTGGGATGTGAACAGATGAACAAGATGAACGACCGTTTCACCAGACTTTCGCCGGAAAAGCGACGACTGGTGTTGCAAAAATTGCAACACCACCTGCCGACTCGTCAGGGAAAGCAGCCTTCAATTCTCCCAGTCAGCCGAGATCAGGCCATTCCCCTCTCCTTTGCCCAGCAGCGGCTCTGGTTTCTTGACCAGTTGGAGGGTAGTACACACTACAATGAATTTGGCGCGTTGACCATCAACGGTCCCTTGGACGTCTCCGCGTGGCAGAACAGCCTGACCGAAATGGTGAGACGGCACGAGGTACTCCGCACCACCTTCCCGACCGTCAACGGATCACCGGTTCAGTCCATTCTGCCCCCGGGTCCGAAAATGGCCATGCCGATCATCGACATGCAGGCATTGCCCGCCACCGAACAGGCCGAGGAGGTGGAGCGTCTGGCACTTGAGGCGTCGCAACGCGGGTTCGACCTGACCCACGGCCCCCTCTTCCGGGTGGTCTTGTTGCTCTCGGGGCCGACATCCCATCAGTTTTTCCTGACCATGCATCATACCGTCTGTGACAACTGGTCGGGGAGCATATTCAACCGGGAGATGGCCGCGCTCTATCAGGCATTCTCAACCGGCGCACCCTCTCCCTTGCCAGAATTGCCCATCCAATATGCCGATTATTCCCATTGGGAACGCCAGCAGTTGACCGGAGAAGTGCTGGAGACAAAAATCGGGCATTGGCAGGAAATACTGGCCGGTGCCCCGGCTCTGCTGGAATTGCCAACAGACAGACCTCGCCCGCCTCTTCAAACATTTGACGGCGAGAAACAGCATGCCGAACTCGGTCCTGATCTGACCCGACAATTAAAACAGTTGAGCCAAGAATCCGGAACGACCCTGTTCATGACGCTGTCAGCCACATTTGCGACCCTGCTTTGTCGTTATGGCGGCCAAGAGGACATGGTGATCGGCACACCCGTCGCGAACCGTGACCATCGCGAAACAGAAGAGCTGATCGGGTTGTTTGTCAACACCTTGGCCTTGCGGATCGACCTGTCAGGCAACCCAACGGTCCGAGAATTGCTGAATCGGGTGCGGCGGGCCACGTTGACGGCATACGCCCATAAGGATGTGCCGTTTGAAAAATTGGTGGAACGCCTGACGCTTGAGCGGAATTTGAGTCATCCCCCCTTGTTTCAGGTGATGTTTGGTCTGCACAATGCGCCAGCAGAGAGTCGAACCCTGTCAGGGTTGACATTCACCCCCCTGGATGTGGAGACTGTCAGCGCGATTTTTGATATCACCCTGTTGATGAAAGAGACGGCGCGAGGATTGACTGAGACGTGGGAATACAGCACCAATTTGTTTGACACAGCCACGATTACGCGAATGATGGGCCATTTCAAGACTCTCATGGAGGAGATGGTTGCCCATCCGGAACAACGCATCTCCGAATTGTCCTTGTTGAGCAGTTTTGAGCGACAGCAGATCCTGGCAGAATGGAATGATACCGCCATGGCATATCCACAGAACACAAGCATCCATGAGCTGTTTGAAGAACAGGTGGCGCGCACTCCGGATGCCGTGGCAGTGGTTTATGAAGGTGAGCTGCTGACTTACCGGGAATTGAACCGCCGCGCCAATCAATTGGCGCACCATTTGCGGACATTGGCCGTGGGGCCTGATGTGCTGGTGGGCATCTATGCGGAGCGTTCCTTGGAAATGCCCATCGGTCTCTTCGGCATCCTCAAAGCTGGCGGCGCGTATGTTCCGCTTGACCCGTCCTATCCTCAGGAACGTGTGGCCTTCATGTTGGAAGACGCCCGGGTGTCGGTGCTGTTGACTGAGCAGAGATGGCTTGCCCAACTCCCGGCCACCATGGCAAAGGTGATCTGCTTGGATGATGACTGGGGGATCATCTCCATGCATTCTGATGACAATCCGCTGAGTGGGGTCAATCCGAAAAATTTGGCGTATGTGATTTACACATCGGGTTCCACCGGTGTTCCCAAGGGGGTGATGATCGTTCACGAGGCGATCTGCAATCATATATTCTGGATGCAACATGCCTTTCCGTTGAGTGGTGAAGACAGGGTGTTGCAAAACACACCCATGAGTTTTGACGTCTCTGTTTGCGAACTCTTTGCGCCCTTCGTTGTCGGCTCGCAACTCGTGATGTCCCATCCAGAAGGCCACAAGGACAGCAGGCATCTCGCCAAATTGATTGCCCGGCATCAGATCACCGACTTGCAGGTGGTGCCATCCCTGTTGCAAGTTCTCCTTGAACATGCGGAAATTGAGGATATCCAGCCACTCAGACGGATCTTTTGCGGTGGGGAGGTCTTGCCTGTCACACTGATGGCGGATTGTTTGACAAAACTGCATGCCGACCTGACCAACGCGTATGGCCCCACAGAAACTTGCATAGATGCGACATTTTGGACATGCCAGCGGGATCGTCACTCATACGGCGTCCCCATCGGTCGCCCCATAGCAAACATCCAAGTTTACGTCTTGGACCGTCATCAACAGCCTGTTCCGATGGGTGTGCCGGGTGAATTGCACATTGGCGGCGCCGGCGTTGGCCGAGGCTACCTCAATCACCCCGAACTGACGGCCGAAAGATTCATCCCCCATCCCTTCAATGATGACACAAATGCATGTCTTTACAAAACTGGCGACTTGGTTCGGTATTTGCCAGACGGGAATGTTGAATACTTGGGCCGCATGGACAACCAAGTCAAAATTCGCGGCTTCCGCATCGAACTGGGGGAGATTGAGACCGCACTGGCCCAGCATGACGCGATCCACGCGGCGGTGGTCATGGCCCATGAGGATCCCCGGGGTGACAAGCGTCTCGTGGCCTACATCGCCCCCCTTCGACAAGCTCAGGGAAATTCACCGGCGCAATGCGGCCCCAGCGAATTGCGCCAGTTTCTCAAGGCGCGTCTGCCGGAGTACATGGTGCCGTCATACACGGTCATGATCGACGCGATCCCCCTCTCCCCCAATGGCAAAATCGACCGCCGGGCACTGGCCCGGTTGCCCGTGACCAGCGACCCGTTGTCCGCGGAGACGCATGTCGCACCCCGCAATCCGGAAGAGGAACTCTTGGCCGGCATATGGGCGTCGGTGCTCGGCATTGAGCAGGAGGTGGGGATCCATGACAACTTCTTTGCGATCGGGGGACACTCCCTGCTGGCCACCCAAGTGATCTCCCGGATACGCGAGGCATTCGCGGTGGAACTGCCGATGCGTCACCTGTTTGAGTCCCCCACGGTCGCGGAGCTGAGTCTGCATCTGGCAGACGCGGCTCGCGGGGATGCGGACGCGCATCTCCCTCCCATCGTCAAAGGGGACCGGGACGGAGACCTCCCTCTCTCCTTCGCACAGGAGCGCCTCTGGTTTCTGGATCAGTTGGAGGGCCAGAATGCCGTCTATAACATCCCCGCGGCCCTGCGCCTGAATGGGGGGTTGAACGTGGCCGCTTGTGAGCGGAGTTTCAACGAGATTGTCTGCCGACATGAGGTGTTGCGGACCACCGTCTCCGTTGTCGGTGAGGAGCCGGTGCAGGTCATCTCCCCCGCACGGCCCCTGCCCTTCTTGGTGGCCGACTTGCAGGGACTGCCCGAGCGAGAGCATATCGCGGAAGCCGAACGCCTGACCGGGACCGATGCCCGGCGCCCCTTTGACTTGACCAAAGGGCCGTTGCTGCGCGTCACCCTTCTGCGTTTGGCCCCGGCGGACCACATCCTGAGCGTCACCCTGCATCACCTCGTCTCCGATGGCTGGTCCACTTGGGTCTTTGTTCAGGAATTCACCGCGCTGTATGAGGCCTTTTCAAAGGGGGAAGATTCCCCGCTGTCGGAACTCCCGCTCCAGTATGCCGACGTTGCCCTTTGGCAACGCCAATGGCTGAGGGGAGAGGTGCTGGAGAGGCAAATCCGCCATTGGCGGCAAGAATTGGCTGACGCGCCCACGGTTCTGGAACTGCCCACCGACCATCCCCGACCGTCGGTGCTGACTTTCCGGGGTCGGCTCATGCCCTTTGCCATGGGTGAGGATATCACAAAAGCGTTGAAAAACCTGGCTCGGGAGTCTGAATCCACGCTGTTCATGGTGTTGTCCGCGGCTTATGCGGTTCTGCTTCATCGCCACAGCGGTCAGGAGGATATGGTCATCGGCTCTCCCATTGCCAACCGCAATCGGGAGGAGATCGAGCCGCTGATCGGCTTCTTTGTCAACACCTTGGCGTTGCGAATCGATCTGTCCGGGCAGCCAAGCTTCTCCGAACTGCTCAGACGGGTGCGACAGACCGCCCTGGATGCCTACGCCCACCAAGACACCCCTTTTGAGCAGGTGGTGGAAGCGGTGCAGCCGGCGCGGAACATGAGCCACACCCCCTTGTTTCAGGTGATGTTTGGGTTGCAGAACGTCCCCTCGGACCCGCTCAGACTCCCCGATATCGAGATCACGCCCCTGACCGTGGAGAGCGGGACGTCGCGTTGCGATTTGACGGTGCTGATGGAAGAGACGGACCAGGGCTTGGCCGGTGTGTTTGAATACAGCACCGATCTCTTTGACCCGGAGACCATCCATCGGATGGCCGGCCATTTCCAAACCCTGCTGGCCGAGATGGTGGCCGAGCCGCAGAGATCGATTGCCGAGTTGCCCCTGCTGACGGACGAGGAACGCGAGCAGATCCTCATCGGATGGAACGCGACCCAGACCGCATACCCGCACGATCGGTGCATTCATCAATTGTTCGAGACGCAGGCCGAGAAGACGCCGGACGCGGTGGCCGTCGTCCTTGCGGACCAACAGCTCACCTATCAGGAACTGAATGAACAAGCCGATCAGTTGGCCCATCACCTGCGGCCCCTTGGCGTCAGCTCAGATGTGCTGGTGGGGCTGTGCGTGGAACGCTCCTTGGAGATGATCTGCGGACTGCTCGGCATACTCAAGGCCGGCGGTGCCTATCTGCCGTTGGATCCGAGTTATCCCAAGGAGAATCTCGCCTTCATGTTGGTCGATTCCCAAACGTCCGTGATCCTGACCCAAGAACACCTGCTCCCTCGCCTTCCGGACCACTCAGCATCCATTCTGTTCTTGGACAAACGCCTCACAGGCACCACCCAACACCCAACGGACAACGGACGACAAGCAACGGACAACACCCAACAGACAACGGACAACAGATGCCAACCAACCCCTGACACTCTCGCGTATGTCAGCTACACATCGGGATCCACAGGTCGGCCCAAGGGGGTCTGCATCAATCAGCGAAGCGTCATCCGCTTGGTCAGAGACACCCATTATGCAGCCTTTGGGGCGGACCAGAGGTTTCTCCAGTTCGCGCCCCTCGCATTTGACGCGTCCACTCTTGAAATCTGGGGCCCCCTGCTCAACGGGGGAATATTGGCGATCATGCCTCCCCATGCCCCCTCACTCGAGGATCTGGGGCGTGTCGTCAGGACGCATCAGGTCTCCACCCTGTGGCTGACCGCGGGTCTGTTCAACCTGATGGTGGATGAGCGGCTTGAGGATTTGGGCAGTCTGCGTCAACTGCTGGCCGGTGGGGACATCCTCTCCGTACCCCATGTCCGCAGAGTGTTGCAGGTGTTGGACGATTGTCGGCTGATCAACGGCTACGGACCCACCGAGAACACGACGTTCACCTGTTGCTTTTCCATCACCGAACGCCGGATTCGCACCTCTGTCCCGATTGGTCATCCCATCGCCAACACATGGGTGTATGTTCTGGACACCCATCTTCAACCCGTTCCCGTGGGTGTGCCGGGTGAACTGCACATCGCCGGCGCGGGGCTGGCTCGGGGCTACCTCCACCGTCCGGATCTGACTGCCGAAAAATTCATCCCGAACCCTTTTGAATGCCTTCGAGGTGTTGAAAACCTCCACACAGGCGACGGTCTCCACACACGCCTCTACAAAACCGGAGACCTCGTTCGTCGCTTGCCGGATGGAACCATTGAATTCTTGGGCCGCTTCGACAATCAGGTGAAGATTCGTGGGTTCCGCATCGAGTTGGGCGAAGTGGAGACGGTGCTGGCGCAACATCCGGCGGTTCGTCAGACAGCCGTCAAGGTGTGGGACCATGGGGCAAATGACAAGCGACTGGTTGCCTATGTGGCAACGGGCGAGGGCCGAGAGGCGGGCGGCGAAGGACAAACGGACATTGCTCACCCATCGCCTGCGGAGCTGATCCGCTTTCTCAAGGAGCGATTGCCCGACCATATGGTGCCGACCGCGGTGATGATGCTCGACGCCCTCCCGCTGAACCCCAACGGCAAGGTGGATCGCAACGCCCTGCCCGCGCCCGAGCGCGTGGGAGATGAGGCGGCTCACGTCGCCCCGCGCACCCCCACCGAGGAGATGCTGGCCGGCCTCTTTGCCCACATTCTGAAACTGGAACAGGTCGGCATTCACGATGACTTCTTTGAACGGGGGGGGCATTCCCTGCTCGCGACCCAGCTCGTCTCCCGGATCCGCCAAGCCTTCTCCACGGAGTTGCCGCTGCGCCGACTCTTTGAGTCTCCCACCATCGCGAAATTGGCGATACAGATCGAGACGGCCCGGAGGGAGGCCCCTCACCCCTCCCCCTCAACCCTTGACCCTTCCCCCTTAACCCTTCACCCGCCGCTCTCCTTTGCCCAAGAGCGGCTCTGGTTCCTCGATCAGTTGGAGCCGGGCAACCCGTTCTACAATGTCCCCATCGCGTTGCGTCTCAGGGGGACCTTGCATGTGTCCGCATTGGAACAGGCCTTGGGGGAGATCGTGGCTCGTCACGACGTGTTGCGCACCACCTTTGCCAAGAAGGAGGGGAAGCCGGTGCAGGTGATCGCGCCCCTATTCCCGTCTGATCCGATACTCAGATGCGTGGATCTCTCGGAAGATTCGGAAGGTGAACGTCCCTTTGACGAGCCGTTCCAAGACGTGGATGCCCGGCTTCTTTCCCTATCCATGGCGGAAGATAGACGCCCCTTCGACTTGGCAACGGATCCGTTGTTGCGGGCCGCCCTGATCCGGGTTTCGGAGACCGATCATCTGCTGTTGCTGACCATGCATCACATTGTGTCGGATGGGTGGTCCTTGGGAGTGCTGGTTCAGGAGATGCTGACTCTCTATCCCGCGTTCATGAGGGGCGAGTCCTCCCCCTTGCCAGCCCTCCCGATTCAGTATGCCGACTTTGCCCGGTGGCAGCGTCAATGGCTGATCGGTCACGAGCTGGCGTCCCAACTCGGCTATTGGAAGGATGCCCTGGCCGGGGCTCCACCCGCTCTGAGACTCCCCACGGACCGACCCCATCCGGCCGTGCAGAGTTTCCAAGGGAGCAGTGAGCAGTTCCAGGTCGACGCGGAGGTGACCCGACAGCTGAGGCACCTCACCCGTGAGACCGGCACGACCCTCTTCATGACGACGTTGGCCGCGTTCGCCACCCTCATCTCCCGGCAGAGTGATCAGGACGACCTGGTCATCGGGGTGCCGATTGCCAACCGGAACCGTGCGGAGATCGAGCCGCTGATCGGCTTCTTTGTGAACACGCTGGCAATGCGGATCGACCTCTCCGGGGATCCGACCTTCGCGGACCTGCTCGACCGGGTGCGGCAGGTCGCCTTGGATGCCTACACCCATCAGGATCTCCCGTTTGAGAAGCTGGTGGACGAGCTCCAAGTGGAGCGGGATCTGAGCCGCAACCCCCTGTTTCAGGTGATGTTCGCGTTGCAGAACATGCCGACCGAGACATTGGAACTTCCGGATCTCGACATCGCGGCGCTGGAGATGCGGCGGACCTCCGCCCTGTTTGACATTGTGCTCGACCTCTGGGAGATCGACTCGGGGCTGACCGGGGTGCTTGAATACAACACCGACCTGTTTGACGCGGCCACGATGGTCCGAATGGTCGGACAGTTTCAGACCCTGCTGGCCGGCATCGCGACGGATCCGGACCGGCCCGTCTCCGAACTGCCGTTGCTCACCGATGCCGAGACGCGTCAGGTCCTCTCCTGCGGGGACGGGGGGACGCGGACCTATCCGGTCGATCATCCCCTGCACATCCTGTTTGAGCGGCAGGTCGAGGCGAATCCGGATCGGGTGGCCGCGGTCCATGGGCATCGGATGATCACCTACGGCCAACTGAATGCGCGGGCCAATCAGATCGCACATTGGCTCCGCGGGGTCGGGATCCGGCCCAACGACTGTGTCGGCATCTTGGATGAGCGGGGGGTTGACCTGCTCTCGGCCATGGTCGGCATCCTCAAGGCGGGGGCCGCGTTTCTGCCGATTGATCCCGCATACCCGGAGGATCGGGTGCGGCACATGGTGACGGACAGCGAGATACGAACCCTGATCACCCGTGCCGACGTGTTCAGGCAAAAAGAAACCCGGTTTTTCCCTGACGAACCGTCCTCCCAAGAGGAAAAAACCGGGTTTCCCCAAAGGGGCCTGCGCCATCTCCTTTGCCTGGATGACCAAGCGATTGGCTCCTTCGACAAGCTCAGGTACCTTCTTGGGCATCTCCAAGATATCCAAGCGGAACCCGAAACCAATCCGGCCCCCGTGAACCAGCCGAGGGACATCGCATATATGCTCTACACCTCCGGCTCAACCGGGTTGCCCAAGGGGACCATGGTGAGACACGATGGCGCGGTGAACCACATCCATGCCGAATTTGACGAGTTGACCTTTCATCAGGAGACCGCGTTCCTGCAAAGCGCGCCGTCATCGTCGGACATCTCGGTCTGGCAGTTTCTCGCGCCGCTGCTCATCTCCGGTCGCACGGTCATTGCCGACTTTGAGACGATGTGTGATCCGGCTCGGCTCTCCCAAGTCATCCGGTCGCAACGGGTGACTCTCATCGAACTGGTGCCGGTGGTGATGCAGGGTCTCTTGGATCATATGGCCCAGTTGACTCCGGAGGAGCAGGCCCTGCCGGATCTCGAATGGGCCATGGTGACGGGTGATGCGGTCTCCGTCTCCTTGGTGAACCAATGGCTGCGGGCCTATCCGAACATCAGGCTGGTGAACGCGTACGGCCCCACCGAGGCCGCGGACGACATCTGCCAAGCTGTGCTGGAGAAGCCGCTACCAACGGATCAAATTCATGTGCCGATTGGCCGGCCACTGGCCAACCTGAGCCTGTATGTGCTGGATCGGAGACAGCGGGTGGTGCCGGTCGGGGTCTATGGAGAGATCGGCGTCTCCGGCATCGGCGTGGGGGCCGGGTATTGGCAAAATGACGAGCAGACCCGGGCCAGTTTTGTCCAGAATCCATACGCGGATGGCCCATATCGGGATATGATTTACCGAACCGGCGATCTGGGCCGATGGCTCCCAGACGGCTCCCTTGAGTTCATCGGACGTCTCGATCACCAAGTGAAGATTCGGGGATTCCGCATTGAACTGGGCGAGGTGGAGGGGGTCTTGTCCCAACATCCCGCGGTGCGGGAGGCGGTGGTGATTGACCGGGAGGATGCGTCCGGCGAGACCCGTCTGGCCGCGTACCTGATCGCGACCATGCAGACCGAGGCCCTGCAAGACGAACTGGAGAACCTTCAAGCCGAGCAGGTCGCGCTGTGGCAGGATCTGCATGATGACAGCTACGGCGACGCGGCGAGCCATGACGATCCCACCTTCAACATCATTGGCTGGGACAGCACCTACACCGGCACCCAGCTCCCGGATGAGGAGATGCGAGAGCGGGTGGAGACCACGATTGAGCGAATCCTCTCCCTGGGGCCCCAGCATCTGCTGGAGATCGGCTGCGGCACGGGTCTGCTGATGTATCGCCTGGTCCCGCACTGCGCCCGGTATGTGGGCACGGATCTGTCGCCGGTCGTCCTGCAACGTCTGGAAGAGGCGAACCGACAGGTTCATGTCACCGGCATGGAGAACATCACCCTGTTACAAAAGATGGCCGACGACTTTGAGGGCTTTGAGAGGGACGCGTTCGACACAGTGGTGATGAACTCGGTGGTGCAATACTTTCCGAGCATCGACTATCTCCTGCGGGTGCTGAAGGGGACGTTTGACCGGGTGAGACCCGGGGGCGCGGTATTCATCGGTGATGTCCGGAGCCTGCCCCTGCTGAGGGCCTATCACGCATCGGTGCAATTCCACAAGGCCGAGGATGCGCTCACGCGGGCCGAACTGGAGCGGCGTGTGCGGCAGCAGATGGTCCAGGAGCAGGAGCTGGCCATCGCGCCGGCCTTCTTTGTCGCGCTGGAAGCCCATTTCCCGGAGATCAGCCATGTGGAGATCCGACCCGAACGGGGGATGATTCAGAATGAGATGACCCGGTTTCGCTATGACGTGATCCTGCATCTCGGAGAAACCACTCCTTCGGCCCCCGTGACCGAGTGGCAGGACTGGCAGGAGAGCCGTCCCAGCCTGTCTGAGATCGGGGAGCGACTGGCTTCCTTCGACAAGCTCAGGAACCGGGGCGAGGGGCGAGGGGCTTCCTTCGACAAGCTCAGGAAAATCGACACGCTCAGGAAAAATGAGCGGCCCTCCTGCCTCGCGTGGCGTCATGTCACGAATGCCCGAGTGGAACGGGAACAGCATATCCTGAACTGGCTCGACCACGCGGTGCCGACCGAGACGGTGGGGGAGTTGCGAGAGGCCTTGTCCGTTGCCGAACCCGAAGGGATTGATCCGGAGAGGCTCTGGCAACTGAGCCGGGAGCTCCCGTACACTGTTGACATTTGCTGTTCCACAGACCGGGACGACGGCGCGTATGATGTCGTGTTCAGACGAGGGGCGTCCTTCGGCAAGCTCAGGAAGGGGGCGTCCTTCGGCAAGCTCAGGAAGTGGGCATCCTTCGACAAGCTCAGGAACCGGGCGTCCTTCGACAAGCTCAGGAA
>JAOZRQ010000581.1 GCA_029940115.1 Desulfobacterales bacterium | reverse complement strand
AGCACAAAAAACATCAGAATACCCAGCCAATTTTTTCTCTCATACATAATTTTTTCCTTGTTATTGGAAAGCCTAACGCTCAAGCTCACCGGCAGCGGGGGCTTTGACGAACCACTTCCGAAAAAGATCCGCCCCCGCTGTCCGGTGCAGTGCCGGGTTAGGCTTTTTTTACATCACACAAAATACCTTTCAATCATGGAAAGAATCTCAAACGGATGATACTTGTGCGTGATGATATGAATCCCCTCTCCCCTGTCATTTTCCAGTTCCTGCTTTCCGATATATACATTGGCATGTGGCTGAAAGTGTTCCGTGTGTGTCGGTTCGTAATGGAACATGGGCTTGTTGTCTTTTCCGAAAAATATGTTGTAGCTGTAATACAGATAATCATCCCGGAGCTTGTCAAAGAGGATGTCAACTTCCAGAGTCACCTTGTCTTTTGAGACAAGCCGTTTCTCATACTCATAACATCCGGACCTTCTTATGTCGTTGACGCTTCCGCCTCTGAGGAATTCCGTCTTTCCCTGAAAAGCCGCATTCAGCCGGTTCTCAAACATTGCAAATATCTTTATGAAATTGCGTGAGCAGACTTTTTCCATTAAGAATCTCCGTAAGATCAGTCTGTCAGCGAGACATACTCATGTTTTTTCACACTTCTGTTCATACATTCCTCAATGGCTTTCAGAAGTTCCCTGTTGCCTCTGAATTTTTCCCTCATTTTCTGTGCAAACTCGTCTCTTTCCACAATCACAACGCCTTCCTGTTTTTTTTGTTTTGCAAACAATCTTCTTATTCTTCCAAACAGCGTCATGGTGTTCAGTTTTCTTTCTATCAGAGAAAGAATGTCTGCGAAATCTATAGGTTTCATATTTTTCATTCCTTTGTTACGTCTGACTATTTTTTAAGGATAAACGACAGGGGATTCAGCAAACTTTCAACTAAAACCCCCGCCGTCCGCTATTGATGATTGTCTGAGCTTTCAGTGGCAACAAGTTGTCTTAGCTTCCACCCAAGCCATATTTATTCAGGACAGGAAACATCAAAGTCCCATGCGGTATCGCCCTCACTAGTACAATCACCCCATACCTCTATGGTTATATCGGTAGTGCTGCCTGAATAAGGTATGTTAACTGATTGACTCCCACCAGTACAACTGGTTTTGTATATGACCTTACCGCCATAAGCTGCGCCATAAAGTACATAAATCTGGTCAGGCACAGTGTAAAATTCATAACTCAATGTGAAAGTACCTTCAGTCTTCCCCATTTCAAAATGATAACTCTGAATTCCGACACCGCCGCTGAAATCTGCATCCGCATTGCAGGCTTTATACTTGTTTTCACACTCATATTCCCAAGATTTTCCGAATGTGGCATCAAGAATCTCCTCATTGTAAATACATAAAACTCCAAGAGCTGCTCCTACTCCTGGTGCCTTTAATGCCGTTATTGAGGTTACTGCCCCACAAGCTTTAACAATCCCACCTCTGCTTCGGATGATGCCTTTTCTGTCTGGGCATTTCGAGAATGGCAGCATGGAATTGGACACCACCATCCAGAAGAATCTGATGTGCAACTCCGCTTCGCATGGAGTCCTTCTGCTGGGAGACCCTGGTGCGCAACTCCACCCCCACTTCGCATGATCCCCTTCCATTCAGTCGTTCTGGCCGGATCATCATGGAATTGGACACCACGAATCGGACGATGGCAGATGCACATATGCACCTTTCTCACAGCACCCACCATTTTTCTGTTGGGAAGGCAACCCGTTCATGAAGGTGTTCAATGATTGGGTCAGACGCGTCAGGGTGATCCGCATTCAAGCCGGAAAAGAGAGCATGACATGAATGGCAGGGTGTCGTCCACCGGATTCATGTTTTCAGGATCCAAGCTGAATTCTCATCAGGCCATTGTGACAAGGCAAATTTGCTGACACATCTCTTTTCAATTTCCAGCCCGCTTTCAAAATAATGCAGGATGGACAGATTGTCAAGCCCATCTCCAACTTTTTTTTGAAAAAAAATGAGTGCCAAGCAAGAATGGGGCATCGCCCAAATTTTCAGGGCATGACGGGAAGCCCCAATTCTGAGACTGATCATCAGGCCATATGACAGAGTGTCGTCCACCGGATTCATGTTTTCAGGATTTGAGCTGAATTTTCATCAGACCCCGGTGGTGTCCTGATTGCTGGCCATGACGCATTCAGGACTGCCGCCTTCCGTCAGTTGCGGAACGTCGGCTTTCCCCTCCGGTTTCCCGCAGGTCTGTCCTCATGACCACGACCATGCCCATTTTGCCCATCTCAGAAAGGGTCGGGCCAAGATTGGGAGGGCCACAAAAGGCGGGCAAGGGAAATTGGCTGATTTGGACGGCCTAATTTATGCCTGACTTCATCCGCAACGCCTCTTCATACACCGTCTTTTTGGCAAGGCCATACTTGCCGGCTATTTTCTTGGACAGGGCGGAAAGGCCGGATTCTCCTCTCCCCAGTTCCCTTTCAATCTCATCTCTTATCACCTCCATGGATATCTCATCTTTCTGATATCCTGCCACCAAGAGCGTACACTCGCCTTTTATGGAAGGCCGCGCCTTCAGTGTGCGACGAATCACTGACAGATTTCCCCTCAGAAACTCTTCATGAACCTTGGTCATCTCTCTGGCCAGAACTCCGTGACGGTCCCCCATGACCTGCATGATCTCCTCTGTGAAAGAGAGAATGCGCCTTGGAGATTCATAGAACACAAGGGTTCTGGTCTCATTGGCAAGGCATTCCAACTGTCTGAGACGTTTTCCGGCCTTTCTAGGGGGAAAGCCCACAAACGTGAAGGAATCGGTGGGCATCCCCGCGACGCTGATCGCGGCGATCACAGCGGAGACTCCCGGGACAGGGACAACCATTATGCCATTTGCAATGGCCGCTTTCACCAAACGATACCCAGGATCGGAGACCGAAGGGGTCCCCGCGTCCGAGATCAGGGCCACAGACTCCCCCTGTTCCAGTCGGCTGATCAGCCCCGATGTCCGATCCTCTTCATTGTGTTCGTGGCAGGAGATCAGGTTTGCCTTGATGTCGTGATATGCCAGCAATCTGCCGGCATGTCGCGTGTCTTCCGCCGCGATCATGTCCACGCTTCTGAGGACACGGAGAGCCCTCAGGGTGATGTCTTCCCTGTTCCCTATGGGAGTGGAGACGACGTAAAGGTTGCCTTTTTTCTTCATGGCTCAAATGTGAGGTTTGAAGCTTGAAACCTGAATGTCTATTTATTTATGCGATTTGTAAGCGACACACAAGCTTTTTTTGACAAGCCGCTCTTTTTATGCTATGGATTGCAAAAAAATGATTGTTTCAAAGAAACGAAAAGTTTGTAGTTCCGCCTTCAGGCGGTGAGACACCGCCTGAAGGCGGAACTACAAACTTTTTTCCTCAATGAAGGATGCCCAAAGAAACTAAGTTTTTTGAAAAAACTTGGTTTCTCTCGTCCGGTTCGGATGGCCAAGTGTGCCGAAGGTACTTACCCCCATTTCCGGCCATTATTTAAGGATACAGCCTGCAATCAAATGTTCAGGAGGAGAGGCCATGAATTACCGGACAAAGCAACCCGGTTTTTGCCATCTGAAGCCACCCGTTTTTTCTCCGGGAGAAGCCACTCGATTTTGTCAGAATGAAAAACCGGGTTCTTACCATCTGAAGCCACCCGTTTTTTTTCCCGAACAAGAAACTGAATTCTCTCAGAACGAAAAACCGGTTTTTTTTCCTTTACTCGCGTTCCAGAAGTTGACCGAGTCTCAGATTGAAAAACTTCAAGAAATCATGGAACAGGATGAGGAAGAGGAGAAGAAGGAAAACCTGATCCTTTGCAAAAATTGCAGAAACCGGATCACTTCTGCTGACAACGGCATTGAACTTTACGGCCAGCACAGACACACCTTCAGCAACCCCTACGGCATTCTCTTTGAAATCGGATGCTTTGCCTCAGCCGACGGATGCCTGAATCAAGGCATGCCGACAACGGAGTTTACTTGGTTTAAAGGATTCAGCTGGCGTTACGCGCTCTGCTCAAAATGCCATCTTCATTTGGGATGGCATTATCAATCCAGAGGTGGGGGGTTTTATGGGCTGATTTTGGATAACCTGATTGAAACGTGAGGCGTGAAACGTGAGGCGTGAAACGTGAGGCGTGGAACGTGAGGC
>JAOZRQ010000111.1 GCA_029940115.1 Desulfobacterales bacterium | reverse complement strand
CGGAACCACAAACTTTTTGGCTTGAAAAATGTGAACCATAAATGAAGGATGCCGATTAATGAACCATAAATGTAAACTCATGGCTCTTGCTCTTAATCCTGTCCATGTAACTGAGAGCAAGAGCTTTACGACGCAAAACCATGTTGGAATCTCTATCCATAAAAAATTACAGACTTTTCAAGGAACTCAGGATCAACTCCCTGAAGCGAGTCAATCTGATCATCGGCAAGAACAATGTCGGGAAGACGTCTCTGTTGGAGGCGATTGCAACTTATCTCAACAGGGAAGATATCGCGCTGAAAATTTACAGGATATCTTGTGACAGGGGAGAATGGGCAAAAGGGAATTTCAAGCCGGCAACTGTCTTGAACAGCCTGACCACATTATTCCATGACAGAAAAGCTGTTTTCAACGACCTCGGCCATGCGATCCATATTGGAACTGATGAACAGACAGGGATCTCTTTTTGTCTGAGCAATATGAATTCAGATGACAGAAGAGCCCAACTTGCATTGGTAATAAAGGATGCCCATGAAAATGTTGAGGAAATTCCCTTGTCGCATTTTGAGAACCATATCTTAATGCCTCCATCCGCCGAAAACCATGAAATCATCTTGGCGACCCCGCCTTCGGATGTCCTCAACAGGCTGGCTTTGGACTGGAGCAAGATTGCCTTGACGGAAAAAGAGAATGACGTCATTGAGACATTGCAAACGGTTGACGGAAATATCGAACGCTTGGCCTTCATAGACGAAACACCTGCCACAAAAAAGGCCATCGTCAAGTTGCGACATATGAGCCAGCCTGTCACATTGGCCAGCATGGGTGAGGGGGTTCTCCGCATATTCAGAATGATTGTGACGCTTGTCTGTTGTGAGAATGGCACCTTGCTGATGGATGAGTTTGAAACGGGGTTGCACTGGTCCGTACAGGCCAAATTATGGGAACTTGTCTATCGTCTGGCTGAAAAACTGAATATCCAGATATTTGCCACAACGCACAGCCGGGATACGCTTTGGGCCCTACAGCAGGTCGCCTTGGCCAAAAAGCTGTTCAGATAGTCAAAGTGTTCGGTACCGCGCGTCAGGAACAATTAAAAGAGAGAGCCGCTATGAAATTGAAGTTTAAGGTGCTGAAAATGCCATTTTCTCTTAAACCCGGCACACAAGCTACTGATTTTCCATTTTCCATTTCCATTTTCCATTGACACCCGGAATCATTTGAATTATATAGATGGCCAAAGATCGGAATCAGGCACAAAGGAACCCAGTTTCTTGATGATCAATTTTTTTTTGACTTCTGGGTTCTGGGATTCCATAATGTAAACCCCGTCGACTTCACCCTCGCTCGGTTCGGATTGACAAATCCGAACCGCCATTCCGCCGGATTTGTCAATCCGGCGGGAGCAGGGTGGCCGAAACGATGCTCAATGCCCACGAGCAATATGTGAACAGCGTAAAAACAATAAGTTTACACTTCACCATCATCTGCCTTTGGTGCGCCGAACAGGGCAGGTGTAAACTGATAAATGGTAGGAGGCACCCCTTACAATAAAAAACCCGGAAGTGGTTTACACTTTGTAGTGCCTTTGCCGGTGCAAATGTAAGGATCTCCAGAATTCAAACATATGGGACATATTATCTGTATAGCCAGTCTGAAAGGCGGTGTGGGAAAGACCACCACCGCCGTGAATCTCTCTGCCGCGTTTGCGTCGGGTCAGAACCGGACCCTGCTGATTGACTGTGATCCCCAGGGAAGCGCAAGCATGGGAGTCGGCATCAGCAAAAAGAAGCTCACCCGGACACTTTATGACGCGCTGGTGGGGACAACGCCGATAGAAGATACTGTCCATGACGCGTGTGCCGAATTTCTGGAAGTGATTCCTGCGCGAGGCGAATTTTTCCGTGCGGAATTGGAATTGATCTCAAAGCCGGGCAAAGAAAGGATGTTGCGTAATCTTCTTTCCAATATAAGAAACCGCTATGATTACCTCATACTCGACACCCCCCCCTCACTGAGCCTGATTTCCATCAATGCCATGACTGCCGCTGACACGCTGGTGATTCCCCTTCAATGTGAATATTTGGCTTACGAATCCCTTATCCAACTGTTGCGGTTCATCCGTCTGGTGAAGAAAAACCTGAACCCGAACCTGAAACTGGCAGGTGTTCTTCTGACCATGTATGATATGGGGGAGAAGGTTTCCCACCAGATCGCTGACAACGCCCGAAGACATCTGAAGAACGCGGTGTTCAAAACGATCATTCCCCGGAGTGTCCAGTTGCGGGAAGCGTCAGGTCTTGGAAAACCGCTGATGCTTATTGACCCTGACTCGGTCGGCGCAAGGAGTTATCTTGAACTGGCTCGGGAAATTGTGGAGAGGGGTAAAAATAAAAGCTTGAAACTGGAAACTTGATGTTTGAAACTTGACGATCGTCCAGTTTCAAATTTCCAGTTTCAAAAATTGGGCATCCTTCATCCATCGGTTTGCACTTTTTGACATCAGAAAGTTTGCAGTTCCGCCTTCAGGCGGTGTCACACCGCCTGAAGGCGGAACTGCAAACTCCTCAATTCACCCGAAAGTGCAAACCACTTTTCAGGCAAAATGAAGGATGCCCAAATTCCAAATCTATATGGGAGGAGCAAGAATGACAAAGGTTGCAAATACACAAGCGATTGAAAAGGCAACGAACGATTTGATTGAGAATGTGAAGAAGGCGCTCAATCTGAAGGAGATCAAACAGATTCTCGAGGACCAGCACAACCTGGAAATCAGTGACGATATTGAAGTCAACAACGGTGAGGTTATCATCCATAATAACCAGATCGTTTATAAGATGGAATTTGAAGTTCTGCTTTCTCTTTCTGTTTTGCTGGATGGCCAAGGGGATTATATCCCCCCAGAAGACACACCTGAAGAGAGCATTGAACAGCTGGGAAGCCAAGCCGAAGATATCGTTCGACATATGTAAGCTCGAAGTTGCAAGCTGTAAGCTCGAAGTTGCGACCTGTGAGATTCAGGTCTGTACAGTTTGCTGCTTGCCCCTTCTTTCCGCCTCGGGTAGTACACCACTTTGTAGGAGTCGGCTTTGCTTTACGGATTGATCTCTCGAAAATCTCTGATTGCGGTAATGACCATCGTTGTCATTCTGCTCATGATGCCCCTGTTTTTATCCAGGTTCTATGTTTATCTGCTCTCCCTGATACTCATCACGGGCCTGCTCGCGACCAGTCTGAATCTGGTCCTCGGCTATGGGGGCATGTATCAGTTTCATCACGCGGTCTTTTACGGCACAGGCGCTTACACCTTTGCCCTGATCCTGACCAAGACAGGGCTTCCCGCATGGAATGCGTTCGTTGCCGCGCCCATCGTGGCCGGAGTCTTGGGCTTGGTCATGGGATGGATCTGCGTCCGCCTCTCCAAACTCTATTTCGGAATGCTCCAGATATCCCTCGGATCTCTGGTCTGGGCAATCGTTTTCAGATGGTATTCCTTTACTGGCGGTGATGACGGCATCCATGGATGTACGATGCCGGCCCTCTCATCCATCACCGATGCCTATTATTTCACGCTGGGGGCCACCGTCATCTGTCTCATCGTCATGTATCTGATCGTGAATTCGCCCTTTGGTCGGATATTCCAGAGCATCCGGGACAACCCGGAGCGAAGCGAGGCGGTGGGCGTCAATGTGAGGCTTCATCAGATCATCGGACTGGTGATTGCGGCCTTTTTCGCAGGCATTGCCGGCGCGCTTTTCGTGACGGTGGAAGGTTGTGCCTTTCCGGACCTGCTTTTTTGGACCCTGTCCCTTGAGATTCTGATCATGTGTCTTCTCGGGGGATGGTTCACCTTTTTGGGGCCCATGCTGGGTGCCGCGATCATCATCAGCCTGCGAACTATGGCAGGCATCCACACCGAATACTGGACCCTCATCTTGGGAATCGTGCTGATGCTGCTGATCTTCTTCCTGCCCGAGGGCGTTCTCGGGTTTGTTGAATCCAAGATTCGGAAATCCGAGAGAGAAACCAAGTTTTTTCAAAAAACCTAGGGCATCATTCATCCATCGGTTTACAGTCTTTTGAGACCAAAAAGTTTGTAGTTCCGCCTTTAGGCGGTCTGGCACCGGCTAAAGGCGGAACTGCAAACTTTTTCCATCTTAAAAGTGCAAACTACTTTTCACGCAAAATGAAGGATGCCAAACTTAGGATCATGGATCAAACAACTTTCTCATCATGAACCGCAGACGGCCTGTGTGTCGGGCAGAGTGCGGGCTCATCCGCGGTTTGTGAAAGTTGTCTGATTCTCATTCCTCAGTTTCTTTTCAGCAACCCAAACGGCACGGTGTGCCACAACCGGTTTGGACAAATGAGAACAGACAAACATTATATCATCGGCATTGATCTGGGAACCACCAACTCTGCGGTTTCCTATGTGGAATTGCAGACACCGGGGGAGAGACGGATCAGAATATTCAGAATACCCCAGATGACCGGCGCGGGGGAGTTTTCCCGGTTGCCGGTCCTGCCATCGTTTCTCTACATTCCCGGAACCTACGACATTGCCAAAGAGGCCATCGCCATTCCCTGGAATACAGATGATGACACATTTGTGGGCGCGTTTGCCAGGGATCACGGTGCGAAGGTGCCGGCCCGGCTGGTCTCATCCGCGAAAAGCTGGCTGTGTCATTCCAATGTGGATCGGAAGGCGAGGATCCTCCCTTGGGGTTCTGACGACGAGGTGTTCAAAGTCTCGCCGGTTCAGGCGACCGCGGCGTATCTGAAGCATGTCCGAAACGCGTGGAACAATGAGAAGGGGGATGAGCCGGATCTCTATCTGGAGAACCAGATTCTCGTCATCACGGTACCCGCGTCCTTTGATGAAGTTGCCCGGGAAATGACTCTGGAGGCCGCGTCCCTGGCCGGCCTCAGCCATGTCACGTTGCTGGAGGAACCCCTTGCCGCGTTTTACAACTGGCTGATCCGCCATGAACATCACTGGGGCGACTTTGTCAAGCCAGATGAGCTGATCCTTGTCTGCGACGTGGGCGGCGGCACCACCGACTTCACCCTCATCACGCTGAGAGAGGCTGACGGCAGTCCTCGGTTCGAGCGGATCGCGGTGGGGGATCATCTGATTCTCGGGGGAGACAATATTGACCTTGCACTGGCCAGGCACATTGAAACCAATCTCTCCAAGAAGAGACTCTCCTTGAGCGGTGACCGGTGGAAGACGCTCTGCCACGAATGCCGGCAGTCAAAAGAGAGCATTCTTGATGGAGAAATCGATTCCAAAAGAATCACCATCATGGGAGAGGGGGGGAAGCTGATCGGCGGAACCCTTTCCGCGACCCTGACGCGGAAAGATGTGGAAGAGACGATTCTGGAAGGCTTCTTCCCGTTGGCCCGGGCCCAATCCGATCCGAGGGATGTGGACCGAAAAGGAATAACCGAGTTTGGGCTTCCATACGCCCAGGATCCTGCGGTCACCCGCCATCTGGGCCGTTTTTTGGAGAGACATCGGGAGGATATCGCGACGATTCTGCATAAGGACCGTTGCGCGCCGGATCTGATCCTCTTCAATGGCGGATCATTGAAATCCGAGGTGGTCCAAGAGCGGATCAGGGCCGCGATCCGCCACTGGTTTGATTTGGACGAGGATGCGGATTTGCCTCGAATCCTTGAAAACCCGGAACCGGATCTCTCTGTCGCGCTCGGCGCATCCTACTACGGCCTTGTGAAGATCGGGGAAGGGGTGCGCGTGGGCAGCGGAAGCGCACGTTCCGTTTACCTCGGCGTTCAGGCGCACGGCTCCGAAGGTCCGGTGGCCAGCAAAGAGAGGAAAGCCTTATGCCTTGTGGAACGGGGGCTTGATGAGGGGAGTCACATCGAATTGACAGACAAGAAATTCGAGGTTCTGGCGAATCAGCCGGTCAGTTTCGATATCTACAGCTCCAGTTTCCGATCCGGTGATCGATGCGGAGAACTGATAGAAATCAACAATTCCATGACCGCGCTCCCCCCCATTCAGACCATTGTTCAGTATGGGAAAAAAGGGGTTGAGGCAAAAATCCCCGTGCAGATCGAGGCGGCCTACACCGAGGTGGGAACCCTTGCGCTCTGGCTTCGCTCCTGTGTGAGCAATCACCGCTGGCAGCTTCAGTTTCAATTGCGCGGCGAGGCGCCGTCACCCACCGCGATATCTGACGAGGAAGTCTTTGACGAGTCGATTGTGGAACAGGTTTGCCAAAAAGTCCGCACCGCGTTTGCCGAACAGACCGATGATGGCCGGTATCTTGAGTCCTTGGTGAAGGAGATCACAAAGATCGTCGAGAGACCCAGGGAAAAATGGCCCTTGGGTCTGATCCGGGGCATGGGGGATGAAATGCTGGAGCTCATCAAATCCCGGCATATCGCCAACAAGATTGAAAGCCGCTGGCTGAATCTCACCGGCTTCTGTCTGCGCCCAGGATTCGGAGAGGGGTTCGACGAGCAGCGGATAAAGAAGCTGTGGAAGATATACAAGCAGGGGCCGGTTCATCTGAACAACGCCCAAGTCCGTTCCGAATGGTGGATCCTGTGGCGACGAATCGCGGGGGGCCTGAAGCCGGGTCAGCAACGCCAGTTCATTCAGGATCTCACCCCCTTCATGATCCCCAAAAAAGGAGCCAAGGCGAAAATCCCGCCTCAGGAACATTTGGAGATATGGATGGCGGTCGCGAACATGGAGCAGTTGTTGGTCAAGGATAAGATCAAATGGGGCCGGCAGCTCCTTTCGGAAATCCCGTCGAAGAAATACAAGCCCCAGCAGTTCTGGTCCCTCTCTCGCATCGGCGCGAGGGATCTCCTCTACGGCCTTGCAGACCGGGTCATTCCGCCGGATCAGGTCTCTCCATGGATCGAGACGATTCTGTCCAAGGAGTGGCATCACCCGAAACCGGTGGGGGCCGCACTGGTCCAGATGGCCCGCAAGACCGGGGACCGCATGAGGGACATTGACGATTCGCTGACGGAGCAGGTCATTGCGTGGCTATCCCGGCATAATCTGCTCACGCCTTATGAGAAAACGCTCAGGGATGCGGCCCCCTTGGCAAGGCAGGAGGAGAGCACCATATTCGGCGAGGCGTTGCCGGCGGGTATTGTGCTACGTTCATAAGTAAGTATGTGTGGCCGAACAACTTCCCCATTTCCCGCTCCTGCCGGATTGGCAAATCCGGCAGGCGTCCCGGATTTGCCAACCCGAGACCAGCATGGAGGGGTCTGTGTTCCTATAAGGTGTTTGAAAACCACCTTGCCGTGCCCGAAACTGGGGCAGAGTTTTCAAACACCTTCCAAGGCAGAGTGAAGATGATGTCCCGCCCATGAGAATCCAAGGGCTGTTCATCCGTTTTCAATGATGCAGGAGTGAAGATGATGATGTCCTGCCCATCCTTCATCCTTATAATAAGGAGGATTTTGATGATGAAAAGCGTGTGTATTGTCTCTTTGATAGTAGTGATCTTTCTTTTCCCTTTGAACGCATTCGCCGAATGTGTGCTGGGTGATTGTGTGACAGGGGATGGCGTCATGCTTTATCCCGACGGTGCCAGATATGAAGGCCCGTTTAAGGATGGTCTGCCCCATGGAAAGGGAACCTTTGCCGAAGGCAAGGAGAAGCAGCGAGGAAACATGACCTACAAGTGTCCCAAGTGTGGCATATATGAGGGGGATTTCAATCTGGGCAAAAAGGAAGGCCAAGGAACCTTTTCCGATTATCGAGGCAGAAAATATGTGGGCCAGTTCAGGAATGACAAGATGGACGGTGAGGGAACCATGACCTTTTCCAGCACTGCGAAGTATGCGGGGCAGTTCAAAAATGGAAAGATGCACGGTCGTGGGGTGATGACCAACGCGGATGGCAGCAAATATGAGGGTGAATTCATGGATGGCCGACCCCATGGGAAGGGAACCTTCACCTTTTCTGACGGAAGGAAATATGCGGGTGAGCTTGTCAGAAACCATCTGGAGGGGAAAGGGACCTTGACATTTCCTGACGGGCGGACGTATGTCGGTCAGTTCAAGGATGACAAGATGAACGGACAGGGCGTGATGACCTATTCTGACGGCAGAAAGGAGGAAGGGCCGTTCAAGGACGACAAATTTGTGGGGGCCAAGGACGCGGAAAGCCCGAAGTCTTCGGAAAAGGTGAAGAAAAAATAGTACTTGCAAAAAAAAACCGGCTTTTTTTGGCAGGAATCGGCCCATTTGGGAAAAAGCCGGGTTTCTTTCCCCCTTACCTTGCAAAGAAACCCGGCTTTTTTGGCAGGAATCGGCCCATTTGGGAAAAAGCCGGGTTTCTTTCCCCCTTACCTTGCAAAGAAACCCGGCTTTTTTGGCAGGAATCGGCCCATTTGGGAAAAAGCCGGGTTTCTTTCCTCCTTAAGACCTGATCATTTCGTCTTCGGCCGATAGACCCCATCCCAATCCTTTCCTGGCGGGTTTTCCTGATATTCCGAACATCTTCTGACATACAGATTCGTGGCCTCATCGGATGATTGGCCGGCTTCTTCAGATGAGGGGAACCTTTTCTGGATGGCAGTGAATGTATTCAAAGCCTGGTCCCATTCCTGCTTCAGATACGCCTTGAATCCCTTGGCGAACGCGTCCCGCAGTTCCAAGGAACCGGGAGGGAGTTCCTCTCCCTTTCTGCCGATCAGCTCGTAAAGCGGGATCCCCTCCCTCTTTCCCTTGACTGCCACGATGTCCAGCGGTCGGAACACGAAGTGTCCAGAGACTTTCTTGTAGGTCGCCTGGGTGACGATCAGACGGGTTCCGTAAGTCTTGTTGATCCCCTCCACACGACTGGCCAAGTTCACGCTGTCCCCGAGAATGGAATAGTTCATCCGTTCATCTGACCCCATGTTCCCCACGATTGCCGGCCCGGTATGGATGCCGAACCGGGTGATGAAGAGTTTTTTTCCCTCATCTCCCCATTTTCCATTCAGTTCATCCAGCTTTTGATGGCAGAGCAACGCGGCATTGCACGCGAAGAGCGCGTGTTCCTCATTTGGAACCGGCGCGCCCCAGAAGGCCATGATCGCGTCGCCGATATATTTGTCAATGGTCCCCTTGCTATTCAGGATGATGTTCGTCAGCTCATTGTTGTATTCGAACAACTGGAACATGAGGGTCTCTGGATCTGTCGTCTCCGAAATCGTGGTGAACCCCTGTATGTCAGAGAAAAAGATGCTCAGTTCCACCTTCTTGCCCCCCAGCTGGGCCTCCTCTCCGGTCTGAATCAGCTGGCGGACAAGGGCCGACGGCACATACTTCTTGAACGCCTTGAGCCCCTTTTTCATGGACGAGATGGAGTGAGCCATGATCTGAATTTCCCGGATGGAGGAATTTATGACCGGTTCCCCATCAAGTTCGAACTTCTCGATCTTCTTGGTCTCTTCGCTCAGGGCCATGATCGGCTTGGAAATTCCTTGGGAAATCCGCATGGCAATGTAAACAGAGATCAGCAGGATGGCAAGGGAAATCATGATCACCACCCGCCTCATTTGGATCAGGGGCCCCAGAAAATCATCCTCCGGAACAATAACGGCAATTTTCCACGCCTTGCCGAACTCCGCTCCCAAATCTGTGAATGCCCCGAGATACCAGTTCCCGCCGGATTCGAACCGGACCTTGTTCTCACCGGTCCTCTCATGTTCAAAGAATGAGGCCATCACCCATTCCTCGCCGAGCTCATCCACACGGGCCGGACGCAGCTTCTTGTCCGGTTTTTCTTTCACAATGCGGGAGGGGTCCGGATAGGCGACCATCTCACTCTTTGCGTTGACAATATAGACGATCCCTGTATTCCCGATTTTCAGATCCTTCAGGAAGGTTGATATCTCACTCAGTGCGATATCCATGCTGAAAACTCCGCCAATGCTGCCGTCAGGATTGAACACCGGATAAGAGGTGGTGATCCCGGGCGCCTGATCTGAAAAGAAGATATAGACATCAGTCCAGTAACTTTTCTGGGATCGCTTGGCACCCTCATACCACGGACGGGTCCGGGGGTCATAGGCCACTTTGTGCGATATCTCATACGTTTTCACCCGATCCTCGTCATCCCTGTATTTCCAAGTGACAGAGGGCGGATTCTCGGCTTGGTTGATGATCTTTGTGGCGATGGTGCCGTCCTTCAATTTCTTGGGCATGAAGAAATTTCCCTGTTCATCACCGATGTTGATCATGGCCACCTGGGGGAATGATCTGAGCAAATGGATGCCGTAAGCCTCCAGCAGGTAAAGGTCAATGAGAGAAAGCAAGCCCTTCTCACCCCCCTTCTCATCTTCTTGAAGGAGGTCATCCGCCGGCGGTTCATCAACATGGACCACCAGAGGGTTCACCAACACATTTTGGTAAAGGGTTCCCTCCGGGTGCCCGTGGCCAAGCCGAGGGTCAAATCCCCCGTCTTTGAGAACTTGGGAACTCAGTTCCGCCATGACCGCGGCCGGCTTCAGATAATTGGTCACCTTCTCCTTCACGGTTTCCGTGACTTGGCTCATCTGGTCATTGGATATTTTCCTGAGCGCCTTTCCATACTGAAACCAGATGTATCCGACAATGATTGCGACCGTAAAGATGAGCAGGACGGCAACGAAGGTGAAAATATGGGCAACGAAGGTTCTGTTCTTGGAAAAATCCTTATCCGATTTTTTTTTGAGCGTTTGCTCTGACATGCTGATTTTCTCCACATTATGATAAGCTGGGCACCATTAAGGAATCGGGTCCAAACAACTTTCCCATTTGGATGAACAGACCGTGCGCCCGCATTGGCAGGCGACAGATGAAATGGGCAAGTTGTTTGGTCGCCGTTCCTAAGTGCAAACTTGGGACGGGTGCTTTTCATCTTAATCTTACTCTCCATCTTGGTCTTCATCTCAATCTTGACCTTGCTCGTGTCCATTCGATTGAGAGTGGGAGCAAGAGTACGAGTTTTGAAATGAAAATCCCCAAGTTTGCACTTATGGTCAGCCAGCACCAGTTGATGTTCTGTTATCATCTTTTGAAATTGAATTCAAGGATTTTTGTCATGTCAGACCTTCACGTTCACGTTCAATATCGGAGCACTGCGCTCCCCCAATAAAACCCGATTCCGGTGGTCAGCATGACCACATAATCCCCTTTTTTGATCTTCTTCTCCCGCATGGCCATGTCCAGATTGAAGAAGATGTCTTGGGAGCCGAAGTGTCCGAAGGTCCTGAGGTATTCGGCTGAGGATCGCTCAATCGGCACCCCCAGATTTTCAAGAACGATCTCCTGAACCCTGAGATTGGCGTTCACCATGTCAAACCAGCCGACTTGGGAGGGCGTGATCCCGCATTTTTTCAGCGCACCATGTACGGTGTCGAGCATCACCGGGACATAGATTTCCTTGAATTCATGGCGCGCCCGGTCCGGATCCTGACAGATATAGGTGTGCATCTGATTCGCCACCGTCTCTTGGGAGGCCGGATGCCGAAGCCCGCCGGCCGGAATGGCCCACAGATCATGATATTCCCCCTTTGTGACAATCTCCGCACTCAGAGGGGAAAGATCAGGATGTCCCTTTTTGAAGATCACGGCCCCGCCACCGTCCCCGAAGAATACCGAATCCGCGGAATGAAAATGCGTAAAGCCACTCCACTTGTCGCCTGTTGCCAGCATGACGGTGTCAATGCCTTGGTTCAACGCAATATGTGCCTGGGCCACCTGCATCCCGGTCAACATGCCACAACATCCCTGAACCAGATCGAATCCGTATGCGTTTCGGGCCCCGACTTCATGCTGGATTTTCCCCGCGGAAGACGGCATGACATGGTCTGGCACACCGGCCCCGCAGTAGATGATCAGATCAATCTCCGCCGGATCAACTGAGCCGTTCTCCAATGCATTTTTTGCGGCCATGATGGCCATATCCGATGGATATTCGCCTTCAGCCGCCTCTCTCACCGTTTCAGCCCCTGCGTATTCGGCAACAAACGCAGGAATGCCGGCCTTTTCAGCCAATTCCTTCAGCGGCACCCGCTTCTCCGGCAGGTAAAATCCCATCGCCGAGATGCCGCATAAATTCTCATTTGTCATCTTTGCTCCCGTGAAAGCTGTAAGCTGTAAGCTGTAAGCCACGAAATGCCGCACAAGTTTTCATCTGTCATCTTTGCTCCCGTGAAAGCTGTAAGGATGGAACTTAGAGCTTAGAGCTTACAGCTTACAGCTTAACTCCCTTTGAATTTCGGTTTTCGTTTCTCAAAAAACGCGGCCAGCCCTTCCTTCTTATCCTTGGTGTAATGGTTCACGCTCGCGGAGAGGATTTCGATGAGGTTGGCGTTGTCGAAATGTGGGGTCGCAGTGGTATGGAGCGCATCCTTTATCAGACTCATGGCAATGGGCGGATTCTTGGCCAAGAGTTGGGCCATGGCGTCGGCCTGGGCGGACAAATCTTCCCTTGGCACGGCCCGGGTGACCAGTCCGCAACCCGCGGCCGCCTCACCGCTCATCAGTTCCCCCAGAAGAGACATCTCCATGGCCTTGGCGAAACCGACCAAGCGCGGCAGACGATAGGTGGTTCCGGCCGCCGCGACCAGCCCCAAGTGGATCTCCGGCAGGCCCATCTTCGCTTCTGTCGCGGCGATCCGGAAGGTGCAGGCCAAGGCCAGTTCAAGCCCCCCGGCCACTGCCGCGCCGTTCATCACCGCCACCGAGGGCTGGGGCAACATCTCCAATGTCTTCAGCATCCGATTGAAGGCTTTGAGGAATATGCGGGCATTCAAAGGATTGTAGCTGGTCTCATGCATGTCAACCCCCGCGCAGAATGCCTTTCCCGCGCCGGTAAGCACGACCACACGGATGTCAGGGTCATCCCGGATGGCATCCATCTCCTCCGCGAACCTGCGGATCATCGAGGTGGTCAGCGCGTTCAGATCATCCGGGCGGTTCAGGGTGAGGGTGGCGATGGACGCCTCTTTTTTGACAAGAAGGTCATCAGTCATTTTGAAAACATCTCCTTCTCGGAAAAATGTTCCGCCTCATACACCTTGACCACGGTCTGCTTGTCCCTCCAGCAGTCTTTTCCCATATTGCCTTTCTGACAAAGGTGCTCCAAGAAAAGTTGCTTGTCAGGGAGCTGATCCCATACTTGAGGGAGAAATGTCGAGCTGTTCCACCCGCGGGAAAGGATCACGCCGTGAACCTTCGGTTTGAGCTTTCTTTTCAGGTCCTCACCATCCTCCCATTCGAGGATTTGGGGGACCGTCAGCACACTGATCTCAAGGTCAACATCTGGCAGTTCATCCGCGTCCAGCGATGAAAAACGGGGATCCCGCAAGGCCGCGTTCAAGGCATTCTCCGCCACACCTGAAATCAGGGATTTCACTGGTTCTATGGTTCCGATACACCCCCGCAACGCGCCCCTTTTGTGCAGAGTCACAAAACAGCCCCGGTTCTCCTCCATGGATGAGGAGATGTTTTCTGGACGCTCTGCCTCTCTCTCCTTCATCAGCTCAGACCGGATCACCGAGCGGGCTAGCCTGAGCAGCGCCTTTCTGTCGTTGTCGGTCAAATTGGACATGATTCAGCCTCCTTATTTATGGAAGGATGAAGGGTGAAGGAATATCCCTAGTTCTAACGGTTTTTGTGGTTTCCGACACCCTTCATGAACCGCTGATGAACGCGGATGAACGCGTGCCGGGCAGGGTGCGGGCCCATCCGCGGTTTGTTCATGGGCATGTCCCGGCAGGCTGGCCGGTCTGGGGACAGCCTGCCGCGACAATCCCCACAAACCGCGGATGGGCCTCGGCACAGGCCATCCGCGTTCATCCGCGTTCATCTGCGGATCACCTTTCTCAGCCCGTGTCGGAGACCACAAAAACCGTTGGAACCAGTCACATTTCATCCCTCACATTTCATCCTTTGTCTTTCAGAAAGAAAAGCCAGAACAGGAAATAAGCAAAACCGCCGCAGGAGAGAATCGCAATCAGGTAACTCCACCAGTCCGTCGGTTTTTTGGCGATCCCGAAGTCATCCGGCGGGCCCACCTTGTTTTTGCACTGAAAGCATTTTGTCTCTTCCGCTTTCAGCATGACATGGCAATAGGGGCATTTTTTCGTGGCTTTGCTCTCTCTTAATGGATGAACATTTGTCATTATATCCTCCCGTGTAAATCAGTGATCACTGAACCAGTTTGTTTGTTTCTGCAAGACTCGGGTATGTTTGCCATTTTTTGGGTTGGCTGTCAAGTGTTCCGACAATGTGGGAGAAATTGTCTTTTCAGGCATCAAAGAACCTCAAGGTGTCACGCCCTCCGTGAACAGGATATCCCCCCTTTCCTGGAAACGCCGGATGGCCGGCCCATCATCACAACAAAGCTCTTTGTCTCGTTTGACCCGTCCTTTGTGCAGATGCTGGAAGTCGCGACCTTCCGGGGCCGATCCCCGATCCTCCGATCCCAAGGTGCGACATCGGACGCCGGGCATCCGGGACTCAGCCGGCCCATTTGGGGAAAAAGCCGGGTTTCTCATCCGTCCACAATTTTTTGTCCTGCAAACAGCCTGAAAAGACAGAGGCTCGTTTGAAAAATATGTATGAAAACTATATATTTATATCCGTCTGAGTCCGAAAGCGAGGAGACTCAATGGCCTCCCCACTTTCCCATGAATGGGATGACTCAAGAATCGTATTCACAATGTTCTGGACGCTCGGTTTCGGGTTCTGACCCAGATCCGAGAAGCCAGAACCCAGAATCAACTTTCGGGCCATTCCCCCGTCAGTCCGCCGCAGGGTGGCATTCCCTCTGACCAGCATCGGTTTGCCATGGCGAAAGGCCAGATAGCACCTCAGATACCCGCTGAAATATTCCTTGGCAAAATCGTAAAACGAGATCGGCTCCCTGCGGTCCAGGTAGTCCGCGAAGGTGATGAAGACCGGCAGGACCCGGTCCTGCCCGCAGAAGAGCTCGTTGAACAGTTTCACGAGGATGGCGGTCTTGCCCGTGCGCCGGCGCCCGGCCAGCGCAAGGCTGTTCACCGGGACTTTCGGGATGTCCTCCACCCACTTCCGGCATAGGCGCAACTCCTCATGTCGGTCCACAAACAGGTCTCCGACCAAATCTTCCAATGGTTCTCCTATGTAAATCAAGTTTAAGAGTTTGTGAGTTGGTGAGTTGGTTTTTGTAGGGTTCAGGTTTGATTGTTGCCGTCATGTTGGTGGCTGCCATTTTTTTTGTCGATTGTCGGATGTGGGTGAAACTTTTGTCCGGCTTTTTGGCAGACAACTTTTGTCTCATGCCTCAAATCCAACACAAACCTGTCGTTCCGGGCAAATGACGGGAACCGGCAATCTCCGAGGCTTCATCCCTTCAGACGAGGTTCCCGCCATTTGACCCGGAATCCACTCTCAATCCCCGTGG
>JAOZRQ010000580.1 GCA_029940115.1 Desulfobacterales bacterium | reverse complement strand
CACAGCTCACAGCTCACAGCTCACAGCTCACAGCTCACAGCTCACAGCTCACAGCTCACAGCTCACAGCTCACAGCTCACAGCTCACAGCTCACAGCCTACAGCCTACAGCCTACAGCCTACAGCCTACAAGCCTACAGCCTACAGCCTACAGCCTACAGCCTACAGCTGTACAGCTTACAACTTACAACTTACAGCTTACATATGGAAGAACCGATCATTGTGCCGATTGAGGACATGCTGGACCTCCATACGTTCAGGCCCAAAGAGGTGCCTGATCTCTTGGAGGATTACTTTATCGCGTGTATTGCGGCAAAGATTTTTTCAGTGCGGGTTATCCACGGAAAGGGGAAGGGGATCTTGAAAAACCGAGTCCATGACATTTTGAAAAAGAACCCGATGGTGAAGTCCTTCAAAAACGCGCCTCCGGAGGCTGGAGGCTGGGGGGCTACATTGGTGGAGTTGAAAGTGAAACTTGATGATGCTTGATGTTTGATGCTTGATGTTTGATGCTTGATGTTTGATGCTTGATGTTTGATGCTTGAGACATGGTTTGCACTTTTCCATCGTACCGTTCACGTTCACGTTCATGTTCACGGTTACGTTTATGTTTACGGTCACGTTCACGTTCATGTTTACGGTTACGTTCACGGTCACGTTCATGTTTACGAAAAAAGGATGTTGTATGAAAATAATTGTTGCAGGAACCGGATATGTGGGGCTTGTTCATGCGGCGGTCTGTTCGGAATACGGCCATGAGGTCTATGCGTATGACAATGATCACAGAAAGATCGAGGCGTTTTCGAGCGGCGAGGCCGAGGAGATTGAGCAGTATGTGAATGAGCCGGGGTTGGCCAACATCATCAGGGAGACGGTGGGCAAGTATCTGTTCTTCTCTTCTGATCTGAACGGGATCATTGAGGGCGTGGATGCCATCTTCCTAAGTCTGCCCACGCCCCCCAATCTGAACGGATCCACCAACCTTGTCTTTTATGACGCGGCTGCCGCGGATATCGCCCAGGCCCTCGCGGGGAGGGAGGATGAGCGCAGGGTGGTTCTGGTGAACAAAAGCACCGTGCCCATCGGAACCGCGAGGCATCTCCAAGAGATCATGAACGCCCATGAGGTGGCGAACTTCGGGGTCGCGTCCAATCCGGAGTTTCTCGCGGAGGGGACCGCGGTCAACGATGCGAGAAAGCCGGACCGGGTGGTGGTCGGCTGTGACCATGATGCGGACTTCAATATTCTCCGCAGGGTCTATTCCCAGTTTGTCAATCATGTCCGGATAAAATACATCGAGACGACGCCGGAGACCGCGGAGGCAATCAAATATGTGGCAAACACCATGCTCCTCACCTACATCTCCTTCTGGAACGGGGTGGGCGCGAAGATCGGGGAGAGCTTCCCGAATGTGAGAATTGACGACCTGAGACTCGGGGTGACCGCGGATGAGCGGATCAGCACCTGGGGGTCATTCGTGAGCAACGGCGCGGGTGGGAGCTGCTTCGGCAAGGACATCGCGTCGCTGATCTATCAGCTCCGGGGTGCCAACGTCAACACCAAGATGCTTGAGGCCTCCTACGAGGTCAATGAATATCAGAAGGTTTACCTTGTGGAGCGGGCCATCACCGAGGCCCAGTTCAAGTTCAACAACAAGACCATCGCCGTCCTGGGCTTGGCATTCAAGAAGCGCACCAACGACATGCGGGACGCCTCCTCCATCAAAGTGATCGAGTCCCTGCTCGGCAAGGGGGTCGCCAAGATAAAGGCGTATGATCCCTTGGCCATTGAGAATGCCAAGCAGGTGTTTGCCCCGTCCCAGAACATCCTCTTTGAGAAGATCAAGTATCACCCCACCGCGAGAGCCGCGGTGGAGGGGAGCGACGCGCTGTTCATCTCCTCCGACTGTGAGGAATTTCGGGGCATCTCCCGGACCATTGAGGAGATGGTCTCCCCGCCCTATCTCGTGATGGACGGCAGGCGAATGATCCCGGACTTCGAGGACCTCGCGGCCAAGGGGTACGACTACTTGGCGGTGGGGTCCGTGGTGATGAGGCCGGATCCTCAAAGTTTGTAGTTCCGCCTTTAGGCGGTGTCACACCGCCTGAAGTTATGGCAAAGAAACCCCCGAACGGGCCGACTCCGCAACTGCAAGTTGTGGCAAAGAAACCCGGCTTTTTCCCGAACGGGCCGACTCCGCAACTGCAAGTTGTGGCAAAGAAACCCGGCTTTTTCCCGAACAGGCCGACTCCGCAACTGCAAGGAAAAGCCGGGTTTCTTTTTGTCCCGTACAATTAGGATGCACTTACAAAAGAGGAGCAATGATGCTTTTAAACCCAAAAGCGCAGAAATACGAGCACCTTGATGAGAAATCAAGAGAGATCATGCTCAGGACCATCGAATTTTTTGAAACCAAGGGAAAAAGGAAGCTCAAGGCGGATGACCATGAGCGGACATGGTATGCCGACTTTCTCGATTTTGTCAAGGAACAGGGGATATTTTCGACCCTTCTGACCCCCTCGGCCCACGGGAATGGGGATACCCGATGGGACACGTTCCGGAATTGTGCCTTTAACGAAATACTCGGGTTTTACGGGCTCTGTTACTGGTACACATGGCAGGTCTCCATCCTCGGGCTTGGGCCCATCTGGATGGGCAAAAACGAGGCGAAGAAGCAGGAGACCGCCGAAATGCTCAAGGATGGCGGGATATTCGCCTTTGGCCTGTCCGAGAAGGCCCACGGGGCCGACCTCTATTCCACCGAGATGATGCTGACCCCCTTGGGAGACGGGAAATATGTGGCGGACGGCGGGAAGTATTACATCGGCAACGCGAACAAGGCCGCTCTGGTCTCCACCTTTGGGAAGAATTCAGAGACCGGGGAGTATGTCTTTTTCACGGCCCGCCCTGAGCGTGAGAATTATGAACTGGTGAAGAATGTCACCAATTCCCAGAATTATGTGGCCGAATACGCGCTTCACGGGTATCCGGTCACCGATGCGGATATCCTCACCACCGGCCAAGAGGCATGGGATTCGGCCCTGAACACCATCAACGTGGGGAAGTTCAACTTGGGATGGGCCTCCATCGGGATGTCCACCCACGCGTTTTACGAGGCGATCACCCATGCGTCCCACCGCATCCTTTATAATCATCCGGTCAGCGACTTCCCCCATGTCCGGCAACTCTTCATGGACGCGTACACTCGGCTGACCGCCATGAAACTCTTCGCACTGAGGGCCGCGGACTACATGCGCTCGGCCTCGGCTGAGGACCGGCGATATCTCCTTTACAACCCGATGGTGAAGATGAAGGTCACTACCCAGGGCGAGGAGGTGATCAACCTGCTCTGGGATGTGATCGCCGCAAAGGGCTTTGAAGAGGACACCTATTTTGAGATGGCCGCGAGGGACATCCGGGCCCTGCCCAAACTGGAGGGGACCGTGCATGTGAACATGGCCCTGATCGTCAAGTTCATGGCGAACTATTTCTTCAACCCGGGCAAATTTCCGGAGATCCCCAAACGGGATGACCCGGTCAATGATGACTTTCTGTTCGGCCAAGGGCCCACAAAGGGGTTGGGGAACATCCAGTTCCATGACTTCAACCTTGCGTATGGCAAGGTGGATCTGCCCAACGTGAACCTGTTCAAGACCCAGATCAGGGATTTGCAGGAATTTCTGATGAAGGCGAGACCCGACAAAGCCCAGACCCGGGACATTGACTTTCTGCTGACCTTGGGCGAGCTGTTCACCTTGGTCCCCTACGGCCAATTGCTCATCGAAAATGCGGAGATTTATGGGGTGGCGGATGACCTTCTGGATCAGATGTTCGACTTCATGGTGAGGGATTTCTCCAAATATGCGCTCCAGCTCCATTCCAAGCCGAGCACCACGGAACAGCAGATGGCACTCTGCCTGAAGATGATCCGAAAGCCGCTGACGGATGAGGCACGGTTTCAGCGGATATGGGAGAGAGACATCCATACGCTGAGGGACGCGTATGAGATGAATCCGTAGCTTGTGCCTGTTTCCTCACAAAAGAGGCTTGTAGTCCCGCCTTTAGGCGGTTTGGCAAAAAAGGCTTGTAGTCCCCGCCTTTAGGCGGTTTGCCAAAAAAGGCTTGTAGTCCCGCCTTTAGGCGGCCTTGATCATCGTTTCGGCCACCCTGCTCCCGCCGGATTGCCAAATCCGGC
>JAOZRQ010000110.1:12912-15423 GCA_029940115.1 Desulfobacterales bacterium | reverse complement strand
GATTGCCAAATCCGGCAGATGTCTCGGATTTGCCAATCCGAAACGAGCGTGGGCCGGGATGTTGTTTGGTCATGGTTCCTAAGCATCAAGCACTGTGTGCAGGACAAAAAATTGTGGCAAGAAACCCGGCTTTTTTCCCAGACGGGCAGATTTCCAAACTGCCAGAAAAAGCCGGGTTTCTTTCCCCGCTGTATGCAGGACAAAAAATTGTGGCAGGAAACCCGGCTTTTTTCCCAAACGGCAGGAAACCCGGCTTTTTTCCCAAACGGGCAGATTTCCAAACTGCAAGAAAAAGCCGGGTTTCTTTCCCCGCTGTGTGCAGGACAAAAAATTGTGGCAAGAAACCCGGCTTTTTCCCAAAACGGCAAGAAACCCGGCTTTTTTCCCAAACGGGCAGATTTTCAAACTGCAAGAAAAAGCCGGGTTTCTTTCCCCGCATCAAGCATCAAACATCAAACATCAAACATCAAACATCAAAGGTGTGAAACATGTCAGAGTATGACGAGCTCTTGCCAGCCTTTGTGGAAGAATCCCGGCAGCATCTGCAAACCATCGAGCCGGACATCCTGACGCTTGAGCAGGGCGGCACAGCCATTGATCGGGAGGTGGTGAACCGGATCTTCCGGGGGATCCACAGCATAAAGGGGGCCTCGGGATTCTTCGGGCTACAGAAGATCGGAACCCTCAGCCATGTCATCGAAAACCTGCTCTCCCATCTCCGGGATGGTCATATCACGCCCCAGGCACCGATGATTGACACCCTGTTGAAGGGAGTGGACACGCTCAGGGCCATGATAGATGACATCACCGGGAGTGAGCAGGTGGACATCTCTCAAGAGACCACTCAACTGCAAGGCTTTTTGAACAACGTCTCAGAGCCCTGGCGGACCGTCACCGTTGTGGAAAAAAAGCCTGCCCCCGACATCTCTCATCAGGGGCCTGCCCCCGACAACACGCATCAGACTCATCCGCGTTCATCCGCGTTCATCCGCGGATCGCATCAGGGGCCGCCTCCCGACACCCATCAGGAAGCGGATCATCCGGGCATGGAAGTCGAAGCCGGAAAATTCGACATCTCAGAGAATGACATCAGACAACTGATCTCCCAAGGCCTTCATCTTTACGCGGTCAAGATATTCTTGAACAAAGACCTGAGACAGAAGAACAAGACGCCCTTTGATCTCATATACAGCATGGAGTCCATGGGCCAGTATGTGGACTCATTCTTGGACATCCGAAGCGTCAGCGGGCTGTCAGACTGCCTCGACAATGACCTCGCATTCGACTTCCTCTTTTCGACAAACTTGGAGCCTCACAAGGTTGCCAAAGGACTGGGACTTCCCAAAAAGAGAATCACCGCGATTGATCTTGATGAATTCAGGACAGGGGCGAGCGCTCGTGAACCTGAACATGAACGTGAACGCGAACTTGGACGTTCACGTGCCGATGTTCGGTCGTCAGATGCGGGACAACAGACAACGGACAACGGACAACGGGCAATCCAAACCGAGGAGAAAATCCGGGTCCGCGTCAGCTTTCTCAACGACTTGGTGAACCTCGCAGGTGAGCTGGTCCTTGGAAGAAACCAGCTCATGCAGGCCGCCCTCCCCCTCGTGAGACACACCCCGGGACTGAACCCCGTGTTGCAACACATCAGCCGGGTCACATCCGAGATGCAGGAGAAGATCATGCGGATGCGGATGCAGCCGATCTCCGTCATCTTCGGGAAATTCCAACGGATCGTCCGCACCTTGGCGAGAAGTCACCACAAGGAGGTGAGACTCGTCACACACGGGGAGGACGTCGAATTGGACAAAAGCATCATCGAGGGACTCTCGGACCCCCTGACCCATCTGATTCGCAACGCGGTGGACCACGCCATCGAACTGCCGGATGAGCGGGAACGGCTCGGCAAGCCAAGACACGGCACCATCGAACTGAGCGCATGTCACCAAGGGGGGCAGGTCCATCTGATGGTCAGCGATGATGGAATAGGGGTTGACGGACGATTTGTGGCCGAAAAGGCGCTTGAGAAGGGGATGATCCGCCATGACCAGCTCGCCGCCATGAGTGAGAGGGACCGGGTGCGCCTCATCCTCCGGCCCGGATTCTCAACGGTGGATCAGATCACCGACCTGAGCGGAAGAGGAGTCGGCATGGACGTGGTGATCACAAACATCGAGCATCTCGGCGGCACGGTCGAAATCGACACAAAGGTGGGCAGGGGGACAAGGCTGACCCTGATGCTCCCCCTGACCCTCGCCATCGTCTCCGGCCTCCTGATCCAGGCCGAAGACCAGTTCTTCATCCTTCCCGAGGTGGACATCGTCGAGCTGGTCCGGGTGAAGCCGGACGAAATCGAAACTCGTGTCAACATCGTTCACGATGCCCATCTGCTTCGGCTCAGGGAGATGTTGCTCCCCCTGATCCATCTCAATCAGGCACTCGGACTGGGCGTCCTTCGACACGCTCAGGAACCGGTCCTTCGACACGCTCAGGAACCCCTGAGGA
>JAOZRQ010000110.1:6573-12812 GCA_029940115.1 Desulfobacterales bacterium | reverse complement strand
GTCCTTCGACACGCTCAGGAACCGGTCCTTCGACACGCTCAGGAACCCCTGAGGATTCTTGTCATCAAGCACGGGGCCTCCCGCTTCGGCCTGATTGTGGACCGCATCGAAAGCACGGAGGAGATCGTTGTCAAGCCCCTGCCCCGGTATCTGAAGAAGATGAGGACCTTCAGCGGCGTCAGCATCCTTGGCAACGGCATGGTCGGCCTGATCCTCGATGTCGCCGGAATCTTGAGAAATGCCTCGATTCGCCAAGTCGAGGAGTCCGCGGATGAGATCCCATCGGACGTCGGTGAGATCGCAGTGGAGGCCGAAATGCAGACCTTTCTCCTCTTTGACAACAACACCGAGGAACGCTTTGCCGTGCCCCTGGAACTCATCAGCCGCATTGAACGGGTCAGCGCAAAGGAGATCGAACATGTCAAGGACAGGCAGTACCTGCAGTACCATGGCAAGAAGCTCCGGCTGATCTTTCTCGAAGACCATCTGCCAGTCCAAAGGCCCGAGCGGACCGGAGACACGATCGGTCTCATCGTGCCCAAACAGACCCACCCCCTCGGCATCGTGATGAGCCGGGTGATCAACACCATCAACGCGGTGGTGGACCTCGACACCTCCACCATCATGGCCCCCGGACTCTTCGGATCGGCCGTGCTGGATGGAAGGATCACCCTGCTTCCGGACATGTACCGGATATTTGAGATGGCCGCGCCAGAATGGTATGACCCAAAGGGAGCCGGCAGCACCTGTGCCATGGGAAGATGCCGGATTCTCCTCGCAGATGACACCCCGTTCTTCAGGATGGTCGAAAAGGACTATCTCACCTCCGCAGGATACGACATCCTGCTCGCCGAGGATGGGAAAAAGGCATTGCAGGTCTTGGAGGAGGAGGTCGTGGACGCGGTGATCCTCGACATCGTCATGCCGAGGATGGACGGCTGGCAGACCATACGCGCCATCCGAGCCGATGAGCGGCTCAGGGACCTGCCAGTGATGGCCGTGACCTCCCTCGAAGATGAGGCATTGGCCGCAAAGGGACGGCGGGCAGGGTTCAATGAATGGGAGCTGAAGCTCAACAAAACCCGTCTGTTGGAAAAACTTGCGGCCATGCTGGGTGTCTGATGCTGGATGTTGGATCACGCCTCCATGTCGAGCATCAAAGCATCAGGATCAAAACATCAAGGAGAAGAAAAATGAAAAGATTTTTCATTCAAATGACGGCGTTGGCCCTTTTCATATGGGGAGCGCCGCTGTATGCCGGAGATTCCATGGTGTTCAACTATTTTGACAATTACCCGCCCTATTCTTGGAAGGAAGATCGTCAGATGCAGGGCATCTTGATTGACATCGTGGATGAGGCCGTGGGAAAAAGGCTTGGAATTGCGATGACGCACAACGGATATCCTTGGAAGCGGGCCCAGCGAATGGTTCGGGACGGAGACGCGGACGCACTGATCACCTTGTGCGGCACACGAACCGATTGGACAGAATCCGGCAAGGAATGCGTGATCACATTGGCGGTGAAGATATTCGTGAAAGCCGGACATCCGAGCATTCCCGATCTGGAAAAGACGAAAACCCTGGCGGATCTGAGGTCCTTCAGAATTATTGACTATTCTGGAAACTCATGGGCCAAAAAGAAGCTGATTGACAAGAATTTTCAGGTGGAACTGGCACCGAACAGAGAGGCGATCTTTCCCATGCTGGTCAAAGGGAGAGCCGATATCAACCTCTCCAACCACATGACCGGCAGATATTTCATAAAGAACAGGGGACTGAAAGGCCAGATCGTGGAATTGTCCCCCATGATTGAAACGGTCCCCTTCCATCTGTGCGTCGGAAAGAAGTCCTCTTACACAAAGATTCTTCCCGAATTTGATGAAGCCGTCAGGCAGATGAAGCAAGATGGAGCCATGCAGAAGATTTTTGACAAATATCAATAGGGGCGATGGGCGATGGGACAAGAGGGCTTGACCTTCATACGCGGAATCCGATACCATCGCCCATTCTCCTCGCCTTTGGCCGCCTGACCCAACGAGGCAAAATCATGAACCGACAGATCGCAACCTTTGTCTTGGGCGACACACGTCTCGGTGTGAATATTCTTCTGGTGAAGGAGATTTACCGCCACAAGGCTTTCAGCCCGATCCCGAACGCGCCCCCACACCTTCGGGGACTGATGAACCTTCGGGGAAGGGTGGTCACCATCGTGGACCTCAATGTCTGCCTGAACCGCCCCGCGACGGACGACATTGCCAACTGCCACCTGCTGATCCTGAAAACTCAGGAGGAGATCAGCCGTTATGAGGAAAAGGGCTTGGTGAGGGATGTCTTTTTGGGGGAGGACATCGTCGGTCTCCTGATTGACCGGATGGATGACGTGCTCACCGTCACGGACGAGGCAATCCTCCCGCCACCGCCGAACATCGCGGAGATTGACAAGGACCTCATCGAGGGCGTCATCAAACAGGGAGGCCGCCTCGTGATCCTTCTCAATGTGACCGCGGTGCTGGAACTGGTGATGAACGCGGCTGCTGAACTTTGAAAAAAGAACACCGCCCAGGCCCGCCAGATTTCCAAGAATGCGAGCCTTCGCACCGAACAGATCAACGAGCGGATGAACACGCTGGTCGAATCATCCAAAAGGATCGGCAGAATCGTCGATCTGATCAAGAACATTGCCGATCAGACCAACATGCTCGCGCTGAACGCCACCATCGAGGCGGCCGGCGCGGGAGACGCCGGCAGGGGGTTCGCGGTGGTGGCAGGCGAGATCAAGGAACTGGCAAGGCAGTCTGCCGAGGCGACCGATGAGATTTCCGAACAGGTGGATGACATCCAGTCTTCCACCCATGAGATGATGCAGGCCATCAAGGAGGTCAACCGGATCAGCAATGAGATCGCCGACATCAACGAGATGATAGCCGCCTCGGTGGAAGAGCAGACCGCCACCGCCACTGAGATGTCAAAGTCCATGGTCCACGCGGCCATGACCGTCAGAACAGTGGCCAAAAAGGCGAATGAGTCGGCGGACCTCGTGGAGGAGATTGCCCGATCAACTGATGAGACATCAAAGACCGCTGCCGAGATCACCCGAAACATGGGCCATCTCGTGAACCGCGCAAAGGATGTTGGCCAGTCATCCAACGAGGCCGCGCGAGGCGTGAGCAACATCTCCGAAAACATCCGGAACATCAGCGACGCGTCCATGCAGAATGAGACCAGCGCAACCCAGACCAGCGAATCATCAAGATCACTGGCCGAAATGGCGGCAACTCTCGCCCAGATCGTCGCGAGATTCAAACTGTCAAACTGAAGGATGAAATGGGAGGGAAGATGGGGCGCAAAGAGAACATTCTGATCATAGACGATGCAAAAGAGAGCATCAAGATTCTGGCCGAGGCATTGAGGGCCGATTATGACATCAGTGCGACCACGAGAGGGGAAGAGGCCCTTGACATCGCCGTGACGACCTCGCCGGACATCATCCTCCTCGACCTGATGATGCCGGAGATGGACGGTTACGAGGTGTGCCGGAGTCTCAAGTCGGACCGGCGGACCCGAGACATCCCGGTGATCTTCATTACCGCGCGGGGCGAGGAGGAGTCCGAGACCAAGGGCTTCAAGCTGGGCGCGGTGGACTTCGTCACCAAGCCTTTCAGCGCCGCGGTCGTGAGGGCGAGGGTCCGCACCCACTTGGATCTGAAGCGCCACCGGGACCATCTGGGGCAACTCGTGGCCGAGCGCACCACCGAGCTGACCCTGTCCAACACCCGGCTCAGGGAGGCCAGAAAACTGTTGCAAAAGAACCATGACGAGCTGGAGCGGCGCGTGGCCGAGCGGACGGCTGATCTGGCCGACCGGATCCGGAAGCTGAACTGCCTCTATGCCATCTCCGAAATCCGAGAGATGCCGAACATCACGCTAAAGGATATCCTCCAACAGGTCGCCGAACAGATCCCGCACGCCTGGCTCCATCCGGAGACCACCTGCGCCCGTGTCCTCTTTGATGGCCAGTCCTTCCAGTCGGGAGACTTCAGGGAGACCGAATGGCGGGTGTCGACCCCCATCACCGTGCGACGGGCGCCGGCCGGCTCTCTCGACGTCTCTCATCTGGAGAGCCGGCCCGATGGGGGTCCCTTCCTGAATGAGGAGATCAGCCTGCTGAACGCCATCGCGGAACGTCTCGGCCGCATCATCGAGCGTGAGCGCACAGAAGATGAACTGAAAAGATTGGCCAAGGAATCCGAGGCCGCGAATCGGGAACTGAAACGGGTGAACCGACAACTCCAGGCGGCCATCGCCCAAGCCCGGAAGATGACCGAACAGGCGAACCTCGCCAATGACGCGAAGGGGCGATTCCTCGCCAACATGAGCCATGAGATCCGCACCCCGATGAACGGCATCATCGGCATGTCGGGCCTGTTGCTCGACACCCGGCTGGATCAGAATCAGCGCAGATATGCCGAGACCATACACACCTGCGCCGGGTCCCTCCTGTCGGTCATCAACGACATCCTCGACTTCTCCAAGATCGAGGCCGACATGCTGGCTCTCGACTTCATCGGCTTCGACATCCGGAAGGCGGCCGACGATGTGGTGGAGATGCTGGCCCTCAATGCCGTTGAGAAGGGCCTGGAATTTGGCGCACTGATCGGTCCTGACGTCCCCTCCGCGGTCCGGGGCGATCCGGTGAGGTTGCGCCAGGTCCTCATCAATTTGACAGGCAACGCGATCAAGTTCACGGAAAGGGGGAAGGTTGTCATCCGGGTCCTCCCGGGAGAGGAGACGGGGGAGAGCGTCACGCTCCGCTTTTCCGTCACAGACACCGGCATCGGCATCCCCCGGGATCGGCTCGACCGCATCTTCGATGCGTTCTCTCAGGCCGACATCTCGACGACACGCAAGTACGGCGGCACCGGTCTCGGGCTCAACATTTCCAAGCGGCTCGTGGAGATGATGGGGGGCCGATTATGGGCCGAGAGCGAGGAGGGGAGGGGTGCCGCATTCTGCTTCACCGCGACCTTTGAGAAGCATCATGCCGCGAACGGGGATGACCCGATCCTCCTTCTGCCGCCGGACATCCGGGAGAAGAGGATTCTTGTGGCCGCCCCCGACTCCACGCAACGGCGGGCGATCCTCTCCCTCCTCGAATACTGGGGTTGCCCCCATGAGACCGCCGCAGACGCCCAAGCCGCGATCCTATTGCTCCTTGATGCCGCGGAACGGGGGTTCCCCTTTGACGCGGCCATTGCAGACGCATTGCTGGACACGACCGTCCCCTCCCTCTGCCAAACGATCCACTCCCATCCGGAACTGAGTCGGACCGCGGTGGTCCGCCTCGTTGATCCGGGTGCCGGAGATCAGCCGGCGCGCGGGAAGGGGACCGACACGGGCGTGTCCGCCTGGCTCACAAAGCCGGCCACCATCTCCCCGCTCTTCGAGTGTCTGACGTCTCTGTTCGCCCATGCTTTGGGAAGGATGAAGGATGAAGGCGGAAGGATGAAATCGTCCTTCACTCCTCATCCCCCCGATAAAAGATGTCGGGGGCAGACCCCCGATAAAAGATGTCGAGGGCAGGCCCCCGATAAAAGACGTCGGGGGCAGACCCCCGATAAAAGACGTCGAGGGCAGGCCTCATCCCTCATCCCCCCGATAAAAGACGGCAGGCCTCATCCTTCATCGGGGTCGCCGGCCGCATGCCCGTTCGCGCCTCGCCTGCGGATTCTTGTGGCAGACGACAACCCGGTCAATCGGGAACTAATCGCGGGCCTGCTCGACGGCTTCACTGTGAGACAGGCCATCAACGGCAGGGACGCGCTGGACATCTTGGAACAGGAAGATTTCGATGTGGTGCTGATGGATGTCCAGATGCCGGAGATGGACGGACTGGAGGCCACAAGGCGGATTCGGGGATGTCCTTCGACAAGCTCAGGAACCGGGGCAAGGGGCGAGCGACGAGCGACCCATCGCCCCCTGCCCATCATCGCCATGACCGCCCGCGCCATGCCGGGGGACCGTGAGCGATGTCTGAACGTGGGCATGAACGCCTACATATCCAAGCCGATTGACTCCCGGAGGCTTTTTGAGGCCATCGACGCGGTGATGTCAGGAGAAATCCGAAATGCGAATGCCGAAATCCGAGACAAATCCGAAATCCGAATGCCGAAGTCCGAGACAACGCTGTCAGGAGAAATCCGAAATGCGAATGCCGAAATCCGAGACAAATCCGAAATCCG
>JAOZRQ010000110.1:0-6473 GCA_029940115.1 Desulfobacterales bacterium | reverse complement strand
AATGCCGAAGTCCGAGACAACACTGAGACAGACTCAAATTTCGGATTTCCCCGGCACGGGGCTTCCCATCTTCGACAAGGATGCGTTCATGGCTTGCATCGGAGACAATCCGGAACTCGCGGCACACGTGATCAGGATGTTTCTCAACACCTGTTCCGAACATCTGACAGATATCCGGAAGGCGATAAGGGCCCGGGACAATCCCGCTCTGACACTCACCGCCCATTCCCTCAAGGGGATGGCCCTCAATGTGGGGGCCGCGGCCGCGTCTGACACCGCAGGGGCTTTGGAGTTGCTCGGCAGGGGACGACTTCAGACAGAGGACTTGGATCGGGCAGAGGCCCTGTTTGCCCGCCTAAAGGAAGATATCAGACAACTCATCCCCGTCTTGAGGGATGAGATTGAAGGTTGAAATGTGAAGGTTGATGAAGGATAAGGGGGCATAGGATGGAGAATGACTTGAAGATACTCGTCGTTGACGACACCGTGGTTTACCGCCAGATTCTGTCAAGGATTGTGTCGGATCTCGAAAATGTCGAGCTGATGGGAACCGCGCCGAATGGGAGGATCGCCTTGTCAAAAATCGGGCTGAGACAGCCTGATCTTGTGCTCCTCGATGTGTTCATGCCGGAGATGGACGGCCTGGAGACGCTGGCGGAGATCAAAAGGAGCCATCCCGATGTTGACGTGGTCATGTTGAGCGGCATGGATCAGGAGACGGCCAATCTCACCATGAAGGCGTTGGAGGCCGGGGCCCTCGACTTCATTCCCAAGCCCAAAGGGGTCTCTGCCGACGTCAGTGTCGCCGAACTCCGGAGCACCCTCTCCCGTCTGATGCTGATGGCGAGGACCCGCAAATACTCGAGGCAGGCCCGGGTCATCTCCGGCATGACACGCCGGAAACCTCCCCCAAGACCACCTGAAGCCAAGGACCCGCCCGCGACGCCCGAGAGAAGGCCCGCTCCTCCCAAAGTCCCGGAACAGAGAAAACCCAGACCCCTCCCAAGGAGGGGAAGGATCGACGTGGTCGCGGTGGGTGTCTCGACCGGCGGTCCCAACGCCTTGCAGGAGATCATTCCGAAACTGGCGGATGACTTTCCCGTGCCTTTGCTTGTGGTGCAGCACATGCCGCCCATGTTCACCGATTCCCTCGCCACACGCCTGAACAACGCCTCTTCCATAAGGGTTGTCGAGGGGAGGGAAGGGCAGACGCTGGAAAAGGGGGTGATGGTTCTCGCTCCCGGCGGGTTGCACACGGTGGTCAGGAGGGACAAATTCGACAACAAGATCATCGCCCTGCTCGACTCGCCCCCGGTGAACAGTTGCCGGCCCTCGGTGGACGTCCTTTTCCGATCCGTCGCCATGGCCTACGGGGGAAATGTCCTGACGATCATCCTGACCGGCATGGGAAATGACGGCGTCGCAGGGGTCACCACCATCCGACGGAAAGGCGGGTATTCGATTGTCCAAGATGAAAAGAGCAGCGTCATATGGGGGATGCCGGGCGCGGTCGCGGACGCGGGCCAGGCAAACGAAATCGTTCCGCTGGACAGCATCGCGTCCAGAATGATGTGCTTGGTGAGAAACAGAAATTTGAGGGTTGAAGCTTGAAACACAACATCGGACGATTTCCATGGGAGGCCTTGATGTTCAAGATTACCGAGCCTGAATACGTTCTCATGAAGAAATACATAAAGGAGCACTGCGGCATTCATCTTGAAAAGGACAAGGAATACCTGATTGAGTCGAGGCTTTCCGATCTTCTTGTCGATACCGGGTGCCGCTCATTCCAAGAGTTTCATCTCAGGGCGAGGACGAAAGATCAGACCGGAGCGTTGCGGGATCGGATTGTGGATGCAATGACGACCAATGAGACGTCATGGTTTCGTGACAAAAACACCTGGGATTATGTGAGAGAGGTCGCCGTCCATCAGCTCCTCAGCCGGGCAGCCGAGACCGGAAGGGCAAGGGTGTGGTCGGCCGCCGCGTCAACGGGTCAGGAGCCTTATGGCCTGCTGATGTTTTTGGACGAGGCGGCAAGGGAACGGGGACAGCCCTCGCTTTTGGACCGGATTGACATCATGGCCACCGACATTTCCCATTCGGCACTAACGACCGCCGTCGGCGCAAGCTATGACAGCATTGCCATCCATCGGGGACTGCCTGAGGCGACAAGGGAAAAATACTTTGTCAAATCCGGAAAATCATGGGTGTTTGATCAGGAAATGAAATCCCGGGTGCGGTTTGAGAGGTTCAATTTGCAGGATGACTTCATGTTTCCCGACCATTTTGACCTGATCCTGTGCAGATATGTCTCGATATATTTCTCTGACACGTTCAAGCGGGAGTTGTTCGCAAAGATGGCCGGCGTGATGAAGCCAAGAGGCATCATGCTGCTCGGAGCGACAGAATCCCTGAGGGAATTTTCAAACGATTTTGAGATTTCATATTATAAGAACACGGTGATCAACACGAGAAAGTGACTGCATATCCTGCCCGTTCCCCTTCCCACGCCCTTCCCGTGCCCGTGAACGTGAACATGCCCGTGAACGGCCTTGATCATCGTTTCGGCCACCCTGCTCCCGCGGGATTGCCAAATCCGGCGGGCGGCCTGGATTTGGCAATCCAGGCCGAGCAAGGTTGGTCCACCTCCCGCGGGCCTGGATTTGGCAATCCAGGCCGAGCAAGGTTGGTCCACCCTGCTCCCGCGGGATTGCCAAATCCGGCGGGCGGCTTGGATTTGGCAATCCAGGCCGAGCAAGGTTGGTCCAAACGATGATCAAGGTCCCCGTGAACGTGAACGTGAACATGCACGGCAGGGCACGGCACGGGCAGGGCAGGGGCAATTCAATTCAATTTTCAATCGGTCAGGATGAAAAAATGGAGACTCCATCAGACAAATCCGAGGCCAACAAACCTCACACGCCCATTCTTTTCGTGGATGATGAGCCGATGGCCCATGTGATCATCAAGCATCATCTCAAGGAGTGGACCATCGTATCCGCGTATTCCGCCGAGGAGGCGCTGGATATCCTGAGCAAACGTCACATACTGATTGTCATCTCGGATATCAGCATGCCGGGCATGGATGGCATAGAATTTCTGCGCGAAATCAGAAAGACACGCGGAATCATCCAGGTGATCATCGTGACGGCCTCCAATCGCATTGATGATCTCATCAACGCATTCGAGGCGGGTGCGACCGACTTTTTGCTCAAGCCCTTGAAAAAAGAGGAGATTGAGGACGCGCTGGAGAACATCCTCGTCAAAATCAATCGCTGGAAGAAAACCATGAAAACGCTGTTTGGCAGAAAAAAACAGATGAATCCCGAACAGATCATCCCCTTTGATTGAAGGATGAAGGATGAAGTGTGAAGGTCACGATCCTGAAGGCCGGTCCGGAACGGGAGGGACAGACCGCGGATGGACGCGGCTGGGCCCCGGCACACGGGCCATCCGCGTTCATCCGCGGATCACAATTCCCAGCCCGTGTCGAAAACCACACAAACCGTTGGAACCAGCAATATTCAACATCAGAGGTGGAGGATAAGAAATGAGTGTTCCCGAGGCGACATTCAAAATTGTCGAAGAGGAGAACTGTCCCCTTTATGCGTTCGGGGATGAGTTCAGACTGTCAGGCATATCTTTCCAAGTGCCCCATGACAAAACCGCATGCACGACCCTTGTGGGAGATGTCGTGGAGGTGCTCAAACTGTGTGAGAGAATTGACATTTCTCATGAGGGGATTTCAGAGGACATATTCAAGTGCAGCGGTTGCACAGGGACCGTGCGGGTAGGGTATAAGAGAGAGAGAAGGGCAATTGCGGAACGGGAGAGGAATGTTCCGTTCGCACTTCCGAAAAGACATGAGAGCGACATCAGTGCGACCGCGAATCTGTTGAGCAACTTCTCCATATTTCAGCCCCTGAAAGAGGAGAACATCAAGGAGCTGGTGGCCTATCTCAAGCTGCAACATTTTGCAAAGGGAAAGATCATCATCAAACAGGGCGATCCCGGCGTGAACCTGTTCATCATCGTATCTGGAAAAGTTGAGGTCTTGGGGGATGATGACATGTTCATCACCCATTTGGGAAAGGGGGATGTTTTCGGAGAGATGAGCCTGCTCAGCGGTGATCCGGTGGGCGCGACGATCCGGGTGGCGGAGATCACCACCGTGTTGTACATCAATGGCAAGGATTTCAGGCGGATGCTGGACAAGTTCTCCACCCTGCAGATGTATTTTGCCCGCCTGCTGGCCAAGCGGCTGGCCAAGGCGAATGTCATCCGGTCCGAGGACTTTGCGTCCGGAATGATCGGAAAGCTCTCTGAAATGCCCCCCACCGAGTTGTTCCAGACGCTGAATCAGAATCAGAAGACCGGAGTGCTGAGTCTGCAATTGTCCGAAGGGCCGGCAGAGTTGTATTTCAAGGAGGGGGAACTACTCCGCTCCACTTATGGGGAGAAGAAAGGCCGGGAGGCGTTTTTTGAGATATTGAGGGAGGAGGAGGGCCGATTCAAGTTCATACCGGGCATCCCTGAGGAGGAGCTCGGCATCTCCGACCTGGGCGATTTCATGTGGCTGTTGATGGAAGGATTGAACAAGATAGACGAGGAGGGGGAAGAAGGGGCAAGCTGTAGGCTGTGAGATTTTATGTGACCCCTCGGGTATTGATTTGGGGGCCCTGGAAGTCCGTGCCCCTTGCCATTGCCCGAAACCAGCAGCACCGATAGGGGCACGGACAGGGGAGTTTTCAAACACCTTCTAAGCTATGGAGTCCCGGGCCAGTTCGTAGTTCCGCCTTCAGGCGGTGCGAGACCGCCTAAAGGCGGAACTACGAACTGGGGCTTTCTTATATTTCTTATTATTGACATATCTGAAAGTGCGAGACCGCCTAAAGGCGGAACTACGAACTGGGGATCTGAAAACGGATCAGAGCTTACAGCTTTGAGCTTACAGCTTTCAGCTTTCACCGCTCACTTTGCGACCATGGCCCGCATCATGTCACCGGCATTTTCGGCGTGATCCGCGATGGAACCGATGATTTCGGCGAGTCGAACCACATGGAATACCGTGACCGGGTCGGCAGGCATGTTGAAAATCTTCTTTTTGATGATCTCTTCCGCCTTGTCCGCCTCATGCTCTTTTTGGCGGATGTTGCGGATGATGGACTTGACCACGATCCGCTGTTTTTCCGAGAAGCTCTTGAAATATTTCCTCGCCTCCGCGACCATTCTGGCCAACTCCTCTATCGGTTCGATGGTGGCATCAACAAGGAGGAAGAACTCCTTTTCCAGATCCGGTGGGATCCCGGGGTCAGATCGGTAAGACATCCAATTCATCGCCTCTTCCACTGCATCCAGTACCCCATCCTGTTCTCTCAGATATCTGAATATCTGGAATTTGTCCACAGGCATCAGCGTTCCCTTGGGAATGTGGCCGCGGATGCGCCGCTTGATGGCGTCCGCCTCACTCTCCAACTGGATGACCTGTTGCCTGAGATCCTCAAAGGTCTGGCATTTGTCCGACACATGGCACTCAATGGCCTGTTGAAACGTCCATGCACATTCCTTGACCTTTTCCGCATGTTCCTGGATCCCGTCAAATGGGGACGTGATGAATAGTGAAAAAAACGGGATACGCATTGTTCTTCTCCTAAAGAGTTTTTGAGTTTTTGAGTTTTTGAGTTTGTGAGTTTTTGAGTTTTTGAGTTTGTGAGTTTTTGAGTTGGTTGTCCCTCTCTTGTCTGAACTGTGATTAAATGATTGCCATGATTTGCCCCCCGTTGTCTGAACTGTGATTCGTGTGATCAGATGATTGCCATGATTTGCCCTTCCATTGTCCCGTCAAACGTTTGTGGGAGCTCAACCAAAGGAGTGCAAAAATGGCGGTTTCATTGCCTTTCGATCTTCGGTGGTTCAATATCCATTGTCTTTTGACCCAATAAACTGGGCAGCCTTTTTTGCGCCCCCAAAATTCTTTGGTATCAAAAAAGACTTGGGATGTCAAACAAAGTAGTACATCACTTTTTAAATTCGTACCCCCCTTGATCGGCTCGGATTGCCGCCGGGTTTGGCAATCCGGCGGGAGCGGAAGGGGTGACGAACTTACGAATTGGTGTAGTGGGAGCGATTTTTTGAATCGTTCGTCTCAATCCCTTTGGCGTTAAGAAAAACCTGAAATGTTGAACAGAGCGTGAAGATTTTGAACCGCGGATTACTGCTGATTACCCGGATTTCGCTGATTCTTTCAAGGCGAGCGTGAAATGTCAAACAGGTGGTTCAATATCCATTGTCTTTTGACCCAATAAACTGGGCAGCCTTTTTTGCGCCCCCAAAACCCTTTGGTATCAAAAAAGACTTGGGATGTCAAACAAAGTGGGAGCGATTTTTTGAATCGTTCGTCTCAATCCCTTTGGCGTTAAGAAAAACCTGAAATGTTGAACAGAGCGTGAAGATTTTGAACCGCGGATTAC
>JAOZRQ010000579.1:3623-4197 GCA_029940115.1 Desulfobacterales bacterium | reverse complement strand
AGGCGGAACTACGAACTTTTGGCCTCAAAAAAACTGTGAACTGATGGATGAAGGAAGCCGAAAATTCGCACACGAGTATGGCGAAATTCCTCCAAAAATGAAACAGATGCAGAAAATTGAACGGTTGATCTGTGTACAGGACAAAAAAAGTGAATGGGAAAAGAAACCGGCTTTTCTGACGTTTTGGAAATCTGCCAGTTTGGGAAAAAGCCGGGTTTCTTGCCACCCACAATTTTTTGTCCTGTACACAGACGGTTGATGCAAAAAATCGAATAGTTGAATTTCAGTCAGTTTTTGATGTGGATCATAATTTCTTCATGAAGCATGGAACTATAAACTTTCTTGCAATTTCTTGCAATAGATTATTCAGTTTTTTTCCTGTGCCATTCCCGCGAAAGCGGGGATCCACTGCCCCACCTCATTCCCGCTCCAACTGTCATTCCCCACCCAACTGTCATTCCCGCGAAAGCGGGAATCCACTGTTGCATAATTTTGAATTTTCATATAAAAAGCAGAGGAAGTCGGGCAAGGCGCAGTGGATTCCTGCTTTCGCAGGAATGACAGAAGGGGCGGA
>JAOZRQ010000579.1:0-3523 GCA_029940115.1 Desulfobacterales bacterium | reverse complement strand
AACCCGGTTTCTGGCACCGTGCCGCGCCATGGAAACCTGATCGCCCAATCCCTGAGATCTGAAACCGGGTTTCTTTAGTTGGAAGAGATGATGAGGCGGTTTCTGGCACCGTGTCGCGCCATGGAAACCTGATCGCCCAATCTCCTGATATCCGAAACCGGGTTTCTTTAGTTGGAACAGATGATGGGGCGGAAACCCGGTTTCTGGCACCGTGCCGCGCCATGGAAACCTGATCGCCCAATCCCTGAAACCGGGTTTCTTTTTCACAAATTTTTGGATCGCCTGAAAATGAATTCCTGCATTCGCAGGAATGACAGGGGAATGGAATGACAGAGGGACTTTTGGAGGAAATATGAGCATATTGCGTAAGATCATCGAAATTGATGAAGAACGATGTGACGGTTGCGGCCAGTGCGTACCCGGATGTGCGGAGGGTGCGTTGCAGATTGTGGACGGCAAGGCCCGGGTGCTTGCGGACAAGTATTGTGACGGTCTCGGGGCCTGCATCGGGGAGTGCCCCAACGACGCGCTCAGGATCATTGAGCGGGAGGCCGAGGAGTTTGATGAGGTGGCTGTGGAAGAATATCTGACAGAAAGAAAGAAAGAGGAACCAGCCACCCTGCCCTGCGGATGCCCATCCACTCAGATACAGAGCTTTTTGCCCCAGAATGTGGGCGAATCGGCTCCTCCTGTTGGAGAGATCACCTCAACGCTCTCCCATTGGCCCGTGCAGATAAGGCTTGTTCCGGCAAACGCCCCCTTTCTGAAGGGTGCGGACCTCCTGGTCGCGGCAGACTGTGTGCCTGTGGCATTCCCCTCATTTCACAGGGACCTGCTGAAGGGAAAGGTGGTGATGCTCGGATGCCCGAAATTTGACGCGGTTGATGAATATGTCCAAAAATTTGCTGACATCTTCAGAACCGCAGGGATAAGAAGCGTCACCCTCGCGGTGATGGAGGTCCCTTGTTGTTCGGGCCTTCCCATGATTGTCAAAAAAGGGATGGACGCGGCAGGAAAGCAGATCTCAATAAAAGAAATTGTCATCAGCCCAAAGGGAAAGATCCTTGAAGCCAGTGAAAAGCCAAGCGATTGAGCTCACAACGAATCCTTGCCCGTGCCATGCCTCTCTGTGTCAGGGCAAGGTTCCCCAAAAGGCGTTATGATTCAGGGCATCCTTCATTTTGCCTGAAAAGTGGTTTGCACTTCCCAAATGAGCGAAAAGTTTGTAGTTCCGCCTCTCGGCGGTGTCACACCGCCTAAAGGCGGTCTCGCACCGCCTGAAGGCGGAACTGCAAACTGAAAAGTGTGAGCCACCTTTCAGGCAAAATGAAAGATGCCAAATAATCGGTTTTTTTTTTGGGGGTTGCCTATTGACTTATCCTTTTTTTAATGATACTCAATGATCAAGTTTTCTGGATTCCCGATTTGTCGCCCCTCCGCTCCACAATTCCGGGCGCGGACATGTATGCTGAACTTGGCGAGGAACCGCGAACTTGAATCCCCGACCTCCTTTGTGAAAGGAAATAACAGCTCACAGGATATTCCGAAATGAACATCAGAAAAATCTTTCCCATGTTACTTTTGCTCTTTCTTTTCCAGCCTGTTTCAGAGCCCCGAGCCGGGATCCAGGAGGAACCTTCTCCTGAGCAACTGATTGACACAGGAAAAGAATCCCGTATTCTCGCGCCCATCCTCACACACGCGGGCAATCTTTTCGCGGCAGACGGAGATTATGAAGGTGCGCTTGCCGCGTATGCAGAATCGCTTCCATTTGCGGATCAGTTGAAAGATGAGGATCCTGAGGGGTTTGAACGCACAAGAAACTTGTTTTCCGCATTAAACCTGCAAAGATGAGCATGGATTCAGCGCTTTCTGGTTTTCATCCATTGGGTGAGAACCCACCCTACAACTTTATAAGGAGGGGCTATGACATCTTTTAAACTTTTGAGAATACTTTCGGTAATACTGATCTCGGCCTCATGGCTGATGTCAGCGGGTTTTGCTGGAGAACAGACGGGGCAGCAGAATATGCTGGTGGCCAAGGGATGCCGGAGGACTTGTCACAAAAACTGAGCCGCGCGTCGAAGGACAGGTTGCAGTTTATTTATGCGGAAAACGGATATTGGTACGACGCGATGGAAACCCTTTCCCAACAGATTGACGCGGATCCGGATAATGATAGGCTAAGGTCTCAGCGGAGCTCGCTGTTGAAGCAGGTTAATCTGCCTATAGCCGCCGCTTATGACACCGGGATGCTTTCAAAATAAATGGAACTTGATACTTGAACTTGATACTTGAACGTGAACTTAAACGTGAACGTGAACCTGAACATCCATTTGCGGGCAAGTATAAGTTCAAGTATAAGTTCACGTTCACGTTCAAGTATAAGTTCACGTTCCCCTTTTCGGGTGGATGCTCATCACCTTCTTCATATGCTGGCGATACTACCTGCATAACCGGGAATGGAGAGAACACTATAGAAAAATGACAAACGACTTGGTGGAACGGATGGTTGGGCACCGGACCCGTCTGGCTCAGGAGGATCACGAAAACTGGCATGTGGAGGAGGATCAGTCTTTGGATCGTTATCTCAGCCTGTCCGGCCAGATGGACCGAATCGGAATTTGCCTGAGCGCGCTCATATCCCGCGGATGGATGATTGTGGGGCTTGGGGGAATGGCATATCTGTTTGTCTCCTCGCCGGAGTCGCCAGTCCAGCTGGCCATCAGTCTCGGAGGAATCATGCTTGCCTCTCAGGCGCTCAACAGCTTACCTGTCAATGCTTCCACAACGAGCATTGGTGCCCGTCACCCGAAATGTCGTTTGCCGCACCCGCTTTGCATCCGGTACGTTATGACGATTCTTTGTCCTACTTTTCATACTTCACCTCCTATATCATTGTGACCGCCCAAATCGCCTATCTCGTGATCAGCAGGCTCTTGCTCGTAAAAAAGGGGCGGCAGTTGGTTAAAACATCCGTTGCCGGGCATTGTTTCTGAACCCCTAAGACAAGGGCACATGCGGCACGGCCTTGTTCAGATTTTCCTGACGTTGTTTGCAACCGCAGGGTTTTCCGCTGACCCCTTCATATTTTTCAGCCATCTGATCCAAGGCCAAGGCATGCGCGATCTTTGCGACGCAATCTCCGAGTCCCATTCCTGCTTTCAGATTCGTTTTCACCTTCATTTTTTTTCTCCTCAATGCCCAAAATGAAATGCCCCGTGCAAGTTGTCCGGTTGCAGTTCCTCATGGGCGCATTGGCAAGTTGGGGAATTGTCCCGGAGGGACTTGTGAAAATAGCCCGGCAATTCATTGCCGGGGTCTGTTTGGGGACTCCCCCAACTTATAAATACGCCCGTTCCTCATGAGGTGAGGCTCCTTTGTTCCTGTGGTTCTTTGGGTTCACCGCGTCGAGTTGGCGATCAATGGAGATATGAATAACAAATGCCCCACCAATTGTCAACTGATTATCGGCATCTTTCATTTATGGGTTCACATTCCAGTTTGCAGTTCCGCCTTCAGG
>JAOZRQ010000109.1 GCA_029940115.1 Desulfobacterales bacterium | reverse complement strand
CCGGAGGGACTTGTGAAAATGGCCCGGCAATTCATTGCCGGGGTCGGGCATGCACGATTTGTCCAGTCCCGTAGGGACGACTGAGGAACCCCACGGGCCTCCATTCGGTGTTCCCATCATTGTTTGTGAAGGCTCAGGCAAGGGAGTGCAAAGATTGCAAATGGCTGAGACTTTGTCATCCCAAAAGGCGATCTTAGCACCTGACGAAGGTATTTTTTAAATTGCCGTCAATCTTTTGGTATCAAAAAAAACTTGGAATGTCAAGCAAGATGTTGTTCCCCCGCGTTTGAACCGCGGATCAGGTGGATTACGCGGATTCCACAGATTGCCGTCCTTCCTTGTTGGCGTGGGATTCATGGGTTTTTGTGGGTTTGTGGCGCAGAAAGGTGTTGACATCCGACATCCCTCATGGTACAAGCGTTCCTGTTGGCAGAGTCGAGCGGCATTTTTTCAATCAGCCACGAGCTGCAAATGGGAGTATCCGCCTTCGGGGGGGCATTGACATGCGAATCATGCCAGCGCCTGCATTGGCGGGCCAGAGCTGCAATAGGAGAATACTTTATGGCCCCCCCGACAGTTGCCAACATTCATCGCATGTGCCTTGTGGCATCACCATACCCAGAAGACACGCACACCAAACAGGCAGGTCGTTTGCGCCAAGCCGTGTGGGCAGCAGTGAGCGGGGCCCACTCGCGACCGTCTGGCGGCGGCTGGGGAACGAATCAGATGTCTGGACCTCACGGGTACGACATGATCTGGCACTCCCTAGCCGAGATCACGTCGCTGAACATATGGCCATCATACCTGCACTCGTGATGCGGACGAGGAAAGTCATTAGCTGTCAAAAGTCTTTGGACATGCCAGCCTCCTGAAAAAAGGGTTGTCATGACCGACGCGATGTCGACTTTTTTCGGATGAACCAGACAACTGTTCTCTTGGTGGGACCACAAGGCCCATGCGGTCTTTGTCTGGTCTGAACCCCCTGCATTCGGGGGTTCGGACCACCCCCTCCCTCATTCCTCTCCCAACCATTCAGCCGCATTCCGACATTCCCCCAATTTCTTTGAATCATCGTTTTTCCATACATTTCAACGGTTCACGCCGTTTTTGATTTTGTCACGCCTGGCGTGAAAAAGACGACTTTTTTTCTGGGATGAATCAGATGAATGTCACCTTGAGACAGACAAGCCTCATTTTTCCAGAATTCTCTCCATTCCTCGCAGCCTGTCCTCCATCTCCCTCATCTTTTCCCTGATCGTCCATCTGTTCCCCAATGTTTCCCTGAATTCCCTGATGTCTTCTTTTTCCATGTGTTTCAGCAAATTTGCGATTTCTGCGATTTCAGAATGACTTTTTGCCTTGTCATCACAACTCTTCTTCAAAAGCATCTCGCCTTCACCCATAAGAAACCAATTCATGTCTATACCAAAATTGAATAGTTTTGCCTTTGTCTTGTCTGGAACCTCCAGCTTGCCATTCTCATAGCTGCTTATGTTCCTTTGAGATGTTCCCAGCATTTCTGCGAACTCAATTTGAGTTGCCTTGTTGAGCTTTCTTATCTCTCGCAGTCTTAAGCCCATGTTTTTTGACATGTTTTCTCTTTTTTTTGAAATTATTCAAAAATAATCTAAATACTACTTGACAATATCCAAAATATGTACAACCTTAGATATTAAGGCTGTCCAGCAAAGGACATTCATCAATATCATACATCATTAATATAAGGAATGGGAAAATGCCGAGACGTGAGGTTTTTGATCTCAGGTGCGATCTGTCCGATCAGGGCTGGAAATCCCTGAAGCATCTGGCCCAGGTCTTTGGGTTCAGGCCCGACACCGTGCAGAAGACGGTGGCGAGGCATTGGAAGGCCAGGACCCGGCCCAGGGGCGAGATGACCAAGGATATCCTCCAAGTCACGCCCGCCACGCTCGGATTGGCAAATCCGAACCTGTCGGATTTGTCAATCCGGCAAGAAATGGGGAAGTTGTTCAGTCATCTCTCCTTAACTGGAAAATCTGTGTACAGGACAAAAAAATGATTTGGGGAAAGAAACCCGGCTTTTTCTTGCAGTTGGGGAGTCGGCCCGTTTGGGAGAAAGCCGGGTTTCTCGCCCATTCCCGAATTTTTGTCCTGTACACAGCTGGAAAATTAAACTTGATACTGTTGAAAAAAAGAGGTATCTTGGTCTTTATGTTGGGTTTTTGGGTAGCTTAGTGCTTGATTCCAGAAATGATGTCCAAGTTAAACTATAATGATGTCCGGGTTAAGGAACCCGGACATCATTTCTGGAATTGTGTACTTAGTAATCGTGACCAAACAACATCCCCGGTACGGACCTGTCCCGACATCTTTTATCGGGGATTGACAAATCTGAACCTGCGCCAAAAACCAAAAATGATCGTCAATCCGGCAGGAGGGGTCTTTAATGTTGAGTTTTTGGGTAGCAGAAAGGCTGGAGAGTCATTTGCACGTTGACCAGATTGCTCGCGGCCTTGCCCTGCCCGTACCTTTTCCCAGTGTCGGGCAAAATGAGAGATGCCAAATTTTGTAATTCAGGAGAGATGAATGGGTGAAGCGGATAAGGATGATCTGATAAGTATTATCGAAGAGGGGGAGATGGAGGTCAGCATCCCTGACATCCTGCCCCTGATGCCAGTGCGGGATGTGGTGATCTTTACGGACATGCTTCTTCCCCTCTTTGTGGGCCGCGAGCAGTCGGTGCGCGCGGTGGAAAAGGCCGTGGAGAAGGATGGGTTTCTGATGCTGGCCACTCAGAAGGATCCGGGCATTGACAATCCCGGGCCGGATCAAATTTACACGGTCGGCACGGTGGGGCGGATCCTGCGGATGCTGAAGCTTCCTGACGGGCGCGTCAAGGCGCTGGTTCAGGGGCTCTCACGGGCAAAAATCCTTGAATATGTCAGAAAAAGGTCCTGGTATCGGGTGAAAATCGAAATGATTCCAGAAGGACCCTTCGAGGAATCCAATCTGGAGACAGAGGCGCTGATGAGAAACATCCGGGAGCATTCTGAACGGATACTCGCGCTCCGGGGGGAACTGACCGGTGATGTCACAACGATTCTGGAAAGCATTGACGACCCGGGGAAACTCGCGGATCTGGTCGCGTCCAATCTGAGGCTCAAGCTTGACGAGTCCCAGCAACTCCTTGAAATTGCCGATCCGGTGGAGCGGCTCAGAACAGTGAATGACATGCTCACCAAGGAGGTGAAACTGTCGGTCATGCAGGCCAAGATCCAGTCCGATGTCCAGGATGAGATTTCAAAAAGCCAGCGGGATTACTTCCTGAGGGAGCAGATGCGGGCCATCAACAAGGAACTGGGGGAAATCGATGAAAAGGCCGAGGAGATCGCTGAGTACACCAAAAAGATCAAACGGGCAAAAATGTCCAAGACGGCCAATGAGGAGGCGAAGAAGCAACTGAAACGCATCGAGCAGATGCATCCGGACGCGGCGGAATCCTCGATTGTGCGGACCTATCTCGACTGGCTGGTGGACATGCCTTGGAGCAAGTCCACCAAAGATGGCATTGACATCCGGAAGGCCAAAAAAATTCTGGACGAAGATCATTACGCCTTGGACAAGGTGAAAGACCGGATACTCGAATATCTGAGTGTCCGAAAGCTGAATCCCCAGATGAAAGGCCCGATCCTCTGCTTTGTGGGTCCGCCAGGAGTGGGAAAGACCTCCCTGGGCCGCGCCATTGCCAAGGCCATGAAACGGAAGTTCATCCGGATATCCCTCGGGGGCATGCGAGATGAGGCGGAGATCAGGGGACACCGGCGCACCTATATCGGCGCGCTCCCGGGGCGCATCTTGCAGGGGCTGAAGCAGTGCGGGGTCAACAATCCGATCTTCATGATGGATGAGATTGACAAGGTCGGCTCCGATTTCCGGGGTGATCCCTCGTCTGCCCTTCTTGAAGCCCTTGATCCGGAACAGAATGCCGAGTTCAGCGATCATTACCTGAACCTCCCCTTTGACCTGTCCAAGGTCATGTTCATTCTGACCGCCAATCTGACCGACACCATCCCTTCAGCCCTTCTTGACCGGATGGAGGTCATCACCCTTTCCGGATACACGGAGGAGGAGAAGATCATCATCGCGGAGATGCATCTGATCCCCCGCCAGATCAAGGAGAACGGGTTGAAGCCGAGCACCATCTCCCTCAGTTCGGGCGCGTTGCTCAATATCATCAAGGAATACACATTGGAAGCGGGACTGAGAAATCTTGAGAGAGAGATCGGCTCCCTTTGTCGCAAGGTGGCCCGCAAGATCGCAGAGAAGAATAAGGGGCCCTTTTTCATCACAAAGAACAATCTCCACAAATATCTCGGCGTTCCCAAGTATCTTCCGGAGATGGATCAGGAGGAGAGCCAAGTGGGGCTGGCCACCGGCTTGGCCTGGACCCAGGTGGGAGGGGAGACCCTGTATGTGGAGGCCTCTTTGATCAGCGGCAAGGGGGAGCTGATCATCACCGGCCAGTTGGGAGAGGTGATGCAGGAGTCGACCCGGGCCGCGGTGACTTATGCCAGGGCCAACCTTATCCACTTGGGGCTGGAGGAGAATGTGCTGGAGAATGTGGATGTGCATATTCATGTGCCAGAAGGCGCGATCCCCAAAGACGGCCCCTCCGCAGGAATTGCCATGGCCACGGCCATCATCTCCGCGCTGACGGACCAGCCAGTGGACAAATATGTCGCCATGACCGGTGAGATCACGCTTCGGGGAAGAGTGCTTCCCATCGGCGGGCTTAGGGAAAAGGCTCTGGGCGCGTTGCGGGGCGGCATCCGGACGGTCATCATTCCCGAAAAGAACAAGAAGGACTTGGCTGAAATCCCCATGAATGTCAAACGAAAGATCAATTTCATTCCCGTCAGACACATGGATGAGGTCTTGCCGATTGCATTTGATGAGGACGTCAGTGATCACTGATCACTGGTAACTGATAGATATCCCCAGTTTGCCGTTCCGCCTTCAGGCGGTCTCACACCGCCTGAAGGCGGAACTGCAAACTGGGCCGAGACAATCTTTTTGTTGAACTCTATAACTGATAATGAAAATACTTGCCCTTGATACTGCCGCTGAGAGTTGCAGCGTTGCCATTGCCGATTCGGACTTCTCCGCCGCGCCTCCGCTCTCCAGTTCCCCGTTTCCTGACCCGGGAACGCGGGTTGAGCTGACCAATCTCCGCAAGGAGACCCATTCGAGACATCTGATGGGGATGATTCAGACCGCGCTCGGATTGTCCGGGCTGACCCTTGCGGATATGGACGGGTTCGCGGTGGCCAAGGGGCCGGGGAGCTTCACGGGTCTGCGTATCGGCATCAGCACGGCCAAGGGGCTTGCGCTGGCCTCGGACAAGCCGATCGCGGGGGTCTCCAATCTGGATGCCCTTGCAACCCAGTTTTCGTTTTGCCCCTGCCTGATCGCTGTGCTTCTGGATGCCCGTAAAAAGGAGGTTTACCGGGCGTGTTACCGATTTGGGGAAAACGGGGCCATGAAAAAGGAGAGACCAGAGCAGGTCCTCTCCCCAGACCAGGCGGTGGCGGATATCAATGAACCCTGCCTGTTTGTGGGGGATGGTGCGCGACTTTATCAGGATATCATCCGGGAAAAGAGGGGGGAGACCGCCCGTTTTGCCCATCCGTGCCATCACATCATCCGTGCCTCAACATTGGCCGCCTTGGCCATGGGACGCTTTCAAAGGGATGACAGCGATGATGTGGCCCTCCTTGTCCCCCGCTATATCCGCAAATCGGATGCGGAGTTGAATTTTGGGCATTAGTGTAAACTTAAGGATTCTCGTGCCATCTCCCGACATGAGTAGGGGCGTTTGCCCCATGTCGGGCAGGGAATCCTTAAGTTTACACTAATGGAATTTTGGGCATTGGCGGGTCAGAACTGCCAAACTTTTGGGAACCTTACCATTGCGATCTATTCTATATTGAAGAATTAGCCACATGAAGCCGATAATTATGAATAAAAAAGAATTAAATAAAACCAACTTGGGAAAGGCTATTCAAGCATTAGTCTCTCATCTTAGTAATCAAACATGGGTCTCAGATGGTGAAATGGCAGAGATCAATGCCATAGTAAGTCATTGGTTGCAAAACCCATGTATCAAAGTACCCTTTCTGACCAACTCAATACTGATTGAGTGCGACAAATTTACTAGTCTATCTGATGAACCACAAGCAAATGACAATCTTATGGATGGCGTTTATGATCTTCATGAACATTACCAGCCTATCCTGAATTTGATTTTTAATGATTTGCCATTTCCCCCAACAAATCATAATTTCACGTTTATAGATTTGTTCGCAGGAATAGGAGGTTTTCGCATAGCTTTTCAAAAGGCAGGTGGAAAATGCGTCTTTACCAGTGAGTGGGACAAATTTGCCAAGCAGACCTATGAAGCAAATTTTGGAGAGCATCCTTACGGTGATATCCGAAAGATAAACAAAAGCGAGATCCCTGATCATGATGTGCTTTGTGCCGGTTTTCCTTGTCAGCCCTTTTCGTTGGCAGGAGTGTCAAAAAAGCAGTCATTGGGAAAGAAGCATGGCTTTGATGATGAAACACAGGGAACCCTTTTTTTTGAGATAAAAGAAACTCTCCGAACAAAACGCCCCAAAGCTTTCATGCTTGAGAATGTAAAAAACCTTCTCTCTCATGACAAAGGGAAAACATTTGAAGTCATTCGCCATGCCTTGGAGGATCTGCTTGGGTATGTGGTGAATTGGAAGATTGTGGATGGTGCCAAATGGGTGCCACAACACAGGGAGCGAATATTTTTGGTCGGCTATGATCCCAAACAGATCCAGATAAAAAAATCTGACATCATCATACCAGAAGGTCCTTCAGGCGACTATTCCTATCCGGAACTGAAAACTATAATCAAAAAAAAGGTGAAAGGACATACTTTGGGTCCGGGGACGTGGGCAACCTTGGAACGTCACAAAGCCAATCATGCCAAAAAAGGGAATGGTTTTGGTTATGGGTTGCACCAATTCCCCATAAAGAACGGGACTGTGACCAGGACCATCTCAGCCAGATATCATAAGGATGGGGCCGAAGTGTTGATAGAACAGAAAGGTGATCGCCCACGGCGCCTGACTGTCGAAGAAGCAATGCGACTTCAGGGCTTTAACCCAAAAAGGTTTGTCTTTCCTGTTTCAAACACACAGGCATACAAGCAGATTGGAAACAGCATTGTGCTTCCGGCAGTTTGTGAATGCGCTTTGGAGATAGCCAAAACCATTGAAAGGAAAGCGGAATGACAGGACTCGATCATTTCAAAAACCTGTCCATCACACAATTTCTTGAAGAAATAGAATCCGAAAATTATTTCTGGATAGTCAAAAGACTTTCAGGGAATGATACAGGTCTGACGGGCGGCCATCAAGCCGGGCCCTATTTGCCCCGCGTTTTTTTTGAGAAGGCACTTCAGGAAATTTGCACAACCGAAAAATGTAATCCGGATGCTGGGATTGAGTGTTATTTCCCCTCACAGGGAGGATCTGTTAAAGAGTTGCGTGCGATTTACTACAATTCAAAGTTTTTCCCTGAGAGAGGATTAAAAAAGGAATATGACGAATTCCGAGTGACTCGCTGGGGTGGCAAGTCTTCTCCTGTTCAAGATATTGAGAACACAGGAAGTATCTTTATTTTTGCAGTGAAAGAGGGAAAATCTGTTGCGTGGGTTGCATCTTCTGTTGAAGAGGAAGATTTAATTGAAAACTGGCTTGGTTGTGAAGTTGAGCCAAGCAGATTCCAGATGTGTGATTATTCGCAGCCAGAAGAAAATTTGAAGCTTCCGGAGGAGTGGTTTAGCAACTTTCCAACCGGAAAAGAGATATTCAGACATGTTTTGCAGACTTTCCCACGGGACGAGTGGACAGAATCAATAGATGCCCTTCTCCTTGAACGCAGAGAATTTGAGTTCAAGATATTTGCAAAAATAGAGAAGGCTCATGCGTTGCCAAGAATCAAGAATGGTTTCCAAGATGTCGAATCGTTTATCAAATACGCTCATTCTGTTTCAAATCGGCGAAAATCACGTACAGGAACATCTCTTGAGCTAAATCTTGAATCGATATTTGCTGATGAAAAACTGATCTTTGAAACTCAGGTTGTAACTGAGAATAGGAAACAGCCTGATTTTCTGTTTCCCTCTGGGAAAGCCTATCATGACCCGAAGTTCCCAAGCACAAAGCTTCATATGATGGCTGCGAAAACTTGTTGCAAAGACAGGTGGCGACAGGTACTCAATGAAGCAAACAGAATCTGTCCGAAACATCTGTTCACACTTCAGGAGGGCATATCCGGCAATCAGCTTAAAGAAATGAAAGATAACAATGTTGTTCTTGTTGTTCCAAAGCCGCACTCGGGTTCATTCCCTAATGAATGGCAGGATTCCCTTTTGACACTTGATGGCTTTGTCCAGTATATTCAAACTCAACAGCGCAGTACATCTGGGCTTGAACAATGGATAAACTGATATTGTGAGCAAATGAACCGCTGACATGATGATACAACAAAGTCTGTTTGACGAAGATATCGTCCTAAAGGCCCCGAATGTCTCCAAAGTGCCCCAGTACAGCCCCCTGCGCTATCCAGGAGGAAAGACATGGCTCTATCCTTTTGCGAAGCGGTGGTTGATCAATAATAAGGATAACATACTCATAGAGCCTTTTGCTGGCGGCGCGAGCATCGGTCTGGCCGCGGCCATTGAGGGGTGGGTCAAAAGGGTGATCCTGGTTGAAAAAGATGCGGATGTCTTCTCCCTTTGGCACACCATCATCGAAGGGGACGCGGAATGGCTGACGGACAAAATCATCCACTTCGATTTCACAGAGGGTAATGTCAATCGTGTACTGGCAGGGACCAATGGAACCCCTCGCGACAAAGCCTTTGCCCTGATTCTGAACAACCGGATCAGCAGGAGCGGAATCGTTGCCCCCGGCGCGGGGCGAGTGAGGCATGGCGAAAACGGCAAGGGAATAAAATCGAGATGGTACCCACAGACCTTGCAGCGAAGAATCCTGACGATTGCTCGGCACAAGGAGAAAATCAGCGTCATTCACGGGGACGCGACGGACATGATTCATCAGCACATCCATGACAAAGATGTCCTGTTTTTCATGGATCCGCCTTACACCAAGGCAGGAAAAAGACTCTATCCGCATTCGGAGATTGACCATGAACGCCTGTTTGCCTCGGCCGCCTGCATAAAAGGCGGTCTGCTGATGACTTATGACCATGCTGAGGAAATCGTGAGGTTTGCCCACAAAAACGGCTTCAGATATGAAAAGATCCTGATGCAGACCGCCCACCATCTCAGAAAATATGAACTGCTCATCGGCAAAGACCTCTCATGGCTCAGTTCGCAGTTCCGCCTCTCGGCGGTGCGACACCGCCGAGAGGCGGAACTACGAACTGGAACTTAATCTGAAAGGGAGCATGCAAATGAAAGAGACCGAACATGACACGACAGAAAATCCGAACAGGGTTCTCGGCAACATTCTGAAGGAGATACTGATTCCCGCGTGTATTGTTGTGGAGACAGAGGTGGACGCGGGTCCCGCACATCATGTCCCTGCGTATCGGGTGGATGATGATGGCTTTCGCTTTGAGGAGACTGTTGAGCTGAAGCCTCCCCCCATAAGCATCCTGATTAGGAGCTTGGAAAAGGATGACTGGCGGCCGGAACAGAAACAATTGCTTCCTGACGGAATCCGGGATGTTCATATGACGAACACCACGCTGGAATTCAAGCATGACGAGCCGATTACCGAGTCCACCTTGGCAGGCGCGATCGGAACCAGTTACTTCTTCTGCAAAGCATATGGACATGATTCCCATGACATTCTCGACTGTCTGGTCACTCCATATGACATTCCTGAGTTTTTTGTTTTTCAAACGACGAGGGGCGTTTACCGATCAGACTCTCCCCTGCTGGAGCGAGTTCGCCTGGTCGCTTGGACGAGTTGCCAAACACCCCATGGAATGCCGCCTTGAAATACTTTTCCACGGATCCGGAGGAAAGAGAAGTGGCGATTTCAAACCTGCGGGCCATGGGCTTGAAAAGGGAAAGGAGCGAGGGATAATAGGCGTGGGACAAGGGGCGAGGATCATCAAACTTTTAGCTCCACTGACAGCCAACAGCCCATAGCCGATGGCCGATAGCCGATGGCCCATAGCCGATGGCCCATTGCCGATGGCCCATTGCCGATGGCCCCATGGCCCATAACCCAAAAACATAAAAGAGGTGATCAATTAATTATGGAATCATTGCCAACGCCTGAAGAGTCAAAGGATAAGGATGATGACAGATTCAGCATCATACTCTCCATGCTGATCATTGTTTACAGTATCCTGACCGCGTATGTGGCTTACAAATCTGCGGAGATTGCATCCTCATCCGGGGACAACTATTTTAAGGCCCAAGTGTTGCTCTCTGATGCCAATTTTTCCTTGATTCAGGCAAACCAGCAGGTCGATTCTGACTTCAGGATGTATGGGAAGTACATGGAAAACAACGGGGTTGATGACCGTGTTGCCCAATCCTATCTTGAATCCATGAGCGAGGCGGGGTATGAGAGTGTCAAAAGAAGCAAAAACCCGTTCAAGCCTTTTGATGAAGACTACTACAAAGAACTTTATACTAGGGGGACCAATGTCAAGAAGGAGGCAAAGGAAAAGTTCATCGTGGGAAAGAAAGACAGTGACCGTGCGGTGGATTGCCAGCTGGTCGCGCTGATTCTCGCAGTGGGCCTGTCATTCTCAGCGTGGGCATCTGTGATAAGAAGAGACAAGTTGAGGGTTCTTTTCATCATCTTGTCCGTGTTGGTATTGGTCGCATCCTTGAGCCAGATGTCCAAGTTGCTTCATGATCAGTTTTTTTGAAGGATGATGAAATGTGAAGGATGAAAGATGATTCTGGCATCCTTCATCCATCGGTTTGCAGTCTTTTGAGATCAAAAAGTTTCCGCCTTTAGGCGACTCCATACCATTAAAGGCGGTCCTGAAACTTCTCCACGCTCCCGCCGGATCAAATCCGGCGAGAGGTTCGGGTCTGGCAATCCGAACCGAGCGGCGGGTTTTCAGATATGCTCTGCTGGCGATGATTAGATCCGGAGTGCCATTTTGATCCGGGAAAGGGAGACTGAGACATGGAAATCAATTTGCAGGGGCACTTGTGCAACACATCCCTTTACCCTTGCCCTTCTCACACCTCATCCGGCGATATCCCCAGCTCTCTGAGCTTCGTGGCCAGTCTTTCAACTTGCCGTTCCGCCTGTTCGGCCCGCTGATCCGCCTGTTCGGCCTGCTGACTCGCCTTCTCGGCCCGCCGTCTTTGCAACTCTCTCTCCGATTCCGCCTTCTCCGCCTTCTGGGCGACTGCCGAATGCGTGGAGAATTTCTCTCCCCGGGGGTCGCAAATGCTCAGGCCTGTCTTTTCAGGTCTGAAGGTTATGTTCAGCCGGGGACTGCGCCAATCCCAAACGTCATCAATGGGCCGGAGCCTCCCTCCCACCCGGATCCATCCGCTGAACGCGATGCGGCTCGGATCGTAGAGGTAATACTCCTCGACCCCGTGTCTGTCATAAAACCCAAGCTTTTTTCCCATCTCACCCTTTGTGTTTGACGGTGAGAGGATCTCGAACACAACTTGGGGGGGAATGCCATCCTCCTTGCATTGGACGTAGGAACCGCGCCTTCCCTTGGGCCTTCCGAACGCCACCATCACATCGGGCGCGGCACTGGCCTTGACGTCCCTCTCCACCGGATACCAGAGCAGATCGGCGGCCACGAACACATCCGGCGAGTCGGCAAACATGGTCTCAAGATTCTCCTTGATCAGCACGATCCATTCATACTGCTCTGTGTTGTCCGCCATCGGTTTTCCGTCACTCTCGGGATAAATGAGTTCCTTGTCGGGCTCAACCCTGATCCTCCTTTCAAAAAGAGCGGGCACCCCCGCGTATCCGGATGACTTTGCTTCCAAGATGCTCATTTGATTGCCCCTTTCAAGGTAAAGGTAAAGGGTGAGGGTTCGGGAGCGAGGTTCAAAACGATCCCCACTTGAAATGGTATCCACTGAATCTGATCAGTGTCGCTTGTCTCCCCAATCAGGTCCCCGCCTTCCACAATGCCTTGATTTACCTTTGTGACAGGGTTTTCAATCCCTGTCAACAACTTTCTCACATCGGGTGCCGGGTTGTCAATCATTATGGAATCCGGAGCCGGGATCCCAGAGCCCAGAGCCGTTCACACTTATGGCAGAATGATTGCCACCTTGAAATACCCTTCTCACCCCATTGATTTCCTCTGTCTTAATGAATAAGATGGCAGTCAAGCAAATGATCAGTTGCCGCGCATGACCGCTCAGTTTCGGATTGCCACATATGAACCAAAGGAATGTGTGTGTCCAGCAAGAGTCTCACGGCATGTATTCCTCAAAGTCCTCAAGAGGTTCGTCAAAGTCATCCGACATCTCAATCAGCCCCTCGGCGCTTCCGAATTTCGGATACGGTCCTTTGTGGGGGAAGGATATGATTTTGAAGGCCGAACCGTCATCTTTATGTTATGACAACCTCCTCCCCGCCGGCCACCATCCCGATCAGTTTGGCAAGTCGTGTCTCAGCCTCCCTCAATGCACCTGTTGCATGCTGATCTCCGTCATGTTGCTGGGTTCTGGGCTCCCGAGTTGTCGCTCCAATGACCCGGAAACCAGATTCTGGGTTCTGGGCTCTGGGTCCCCGCTTTCCACAATTCCTTCATTCACCTCTGTGACAGGGTTTTCAATTGGCCGCACTTCTGAGGGGAGGTTTTGCATCGAAACGATTCCCACTTAAAATGGTATCCATTGAATCTGATCAATCCATTCATCAGCGTCACTTGCTTCCCAAAGCAAACAGAGCATGTCAACAAGTTCCTTGAGTGGTGTGCAGGTCAATGACAAGATAGGTGGGAATTCCAAAGCCGGCATAAAGGAGGACCTTGTCCCCCATGTCGTCCGGCCGGCTGCTCGGGGAGGTGATCTCCGCCACGGCCAACGGCGGGGGCCCCTTGCCCAGATTGTGGGAGGGGGGCTCGGGGAGGCGGAACGGCATCAGCGTCAGGTCCGGGGCCACACGCTGTCTCACGCCCCCACTGTCCCAGTACATCAGGAAGATGTCCATGAGGAGCATCAGGTCCCTCCCCCTGAGGGCATCCTCCAAGATTCCCATGACATGGCCCAGCAGTCGTCCGTGCGGTCCTCCGGCAGGCATCATCTCCTCCTCTGTCTGATACGCGTAGGGATCCGTGTCCCAGCCAAAAAGAATGTCCGGCGGAATCCAGCCCGGACGGTCGGCCGGTGGCGTTTGACGGTCCGCCTGCCTCAGCATTCTCAGGGCAACGTCCGTGTCCTTGTCTGCGGCCTCCTTCGTGATGATCCCGCCGATGTCCGGCACATCCGTCATGATCGGTTCCTGCAACATCTCAGTCATCGTCTGTCTCCTCCCTCAGTCCTGTTTCCCAAGGGACATCTGGCAACATGAACACTTGGATGTCCTTCTCCGGAATGAGGTCCCCGCGTTCCACAATCCCCTCTGTGACAGGGTTTTGAATCCCTGTCAACCACTTTCTCACATCCGGCTCCGGCCTGTTCTTCATGGCACATCTGATCAGCATCTCGTGGTACCTGTTGCAATCATCAGGTCAACATCCTGCTTCTGATTCAGACGGCTGATTATTTCACCCGCCATTTTCGACACCTCAAGAGCGGTCTCCTCAAAGGCAGGGGATAAATCAGCCCGACGTTTCTGCCCACCAAGTTGAAGACGACATCAAGATGCAAAAACCCAGATTTCAGTTGAAGCGGCTGAACCTCAAGCCTGTCCCTCAGATGGTCCTCAAGCCACCGGACCCCCTTCGGCTCGGTCTGTTCCCCCATCCCGATGTACAAAATATCCCTGTCCAGAATCAGGTCCCCGCCTTCCACAATCCCTTCATCTATCTCTGTGACAGGGTTTTCAATCCCTGTCAACAACTTTCTCACATCCGGTCCTGTTCTTCATGGCACATCTGATCAGCGTCTCGTGGATCACCACGAACGCGTCACGGGCAAAGGGCCGGTTCATGTTGTCAGTCCTTCGGTCATATCGGCAGACCTGAATCCCATAATTCTCAAGAGTCTCGGCCAGCCGTTCATACTGATCCGCAAGCAACGCCGGACGAGGCGGATCGTGCCTGAAATAATGCCGCTGGACGCTGTTGAGGGGCTCGTGCAATTTGAAATCGTCAACAAACCCCAACAAGACGGCCCTCAAGGGGGCGGTCTCAGAATTGATGTAAGCGCGCATAAGCGACCCTTCCTCTCGCAGATGATAAGGTACCCGGCCAGAGATTTTCAGGTGTCGGTGGATTCCGGTCGGGCTGAGAAAAAGTCCCTTTTTTTTTCTCAGCCCGTCCGGAATGACAGGTTGGGTTTTGGCCAGGCACTCAATTTGGACTTGGCTGACCTTATATGTCATTCCATTCATTGAGGCAATGGGGGTGGAACCAGTGTTTCAGGGGTGGGAACATCCTACCTTCAGTCCAAAATATTTTGACGCTTGCCTAGGAAAGCGTGGCCCTTCCCAATGAATCCCAATGACCCACCCAATGAACCCCCAATGAATTCCAAAAAACAAAAAATCCTTGACTTCTGATACGTTTCTCATAAGATGCTGGTTGGTTGTCAATTACAACTTTGTGGCCATATAGAGCTTTCAAGACAATGTTTGGCACTTTAAAAAACCAAAAAACTTAAAGCTTGTACCGTATGACTTTGCGGGCATTTCAGGTTCAGTAATTTTTCAGATCAAGTCTGTGTGAATAAAAACACTGCAAAGTCATATGGTACAGACTTTAGTTTCTCTTGTGGACAAGCAACAGTGGATTCCCGCTTTCGCGGGAATGACAGGGAAGGGAATGACAGGGAAGTTAAGAAATGACAGGTGGATGACATGAAAAGCTATCGAAAGGAACTCTGGTTCAATATTCCGGGACGCCGGGCCTTCATCAACATCACGCCCCAAGTGGTGGAATGTTTGCAGGAAAGCGATATCCAAGAAGGGCTTGTGCTTGTCAATGCAATGCACATTACCGCGTCTGTCTTTGTCAATGATGATGAGGCAGGCCTTCATCAGGATTATGAGGAGTGGCTGGAAGGACTGGCCCCGCACGAGCCGGTCAGCCACTATCGCCATAACCGCACAGGTGAGGATAACGGAGACGCCCATCTGAAACGTCAGATCATGGGGCGTGAAGTGGTGGTCGCGGTGACTGAGAGGGGACTCGATCTCGGCCCTTGGGAACAGATATTTTACGGCGAATTTGACGGGGGCCGTCGAAAGCGTGTGCTGGTGAAGATCATTGGTGAATAAGGTGAAAGCTGTAAGTTGAAAGCTGTAAGTCGTAAGCTG
>JAOZRQ010000578.1 GCA_029940115.1 Desulfobacterales bacterium | reverse complement strand
GGGCGTCCTTCGACAAGCTCAGGAACCGGGGCGAGGGGCGAGAGGTGATGGCCGAGTATGCCAACCATCCGTTGCAGGAGAAATTCACACGGAGGCTCCTGCCCCAGTTGCGCGGCTTCCTGAAGGAGAAGCTCCCTGCCCAAATGATCCCGTCGGATTTTGTGGTGCTGGAGGCCTTTCCGCTGATGCCGAATGGCAAAGTGGATCGGGATGGGCTTCCCGCGCCGGACACTTCCAGGGAAGTGCTGACCGAAGGGCATGTCCCTCCTGGCACCCCGGTGGAGGAATGTCTGGCCGGTGTATGGGCTGAGGTGCTCGGAGTGGCGCAGGTCGGCATTCACGACAACTTCTTTGACCTCGGGGGCCACAGTCTCAAGGCGACCCAGGTGACCAGTCGCATCCATCAGGCATTGGGCGTCGAGATGGCCGTGCGGGAGATGTTCAACTGGCCCACCATTGCCGAGTTGGCCCGGGAGATCGGTGACAAAGGGGGCACCGCATACACTCAGATTGATCGGGTCCCGGATGCCGACCATTACCCGCTCTCCCATGCCCAACGTCGGCTCTGGGTGCTCTCCGAGATGGAGGGGGGGAGTGTCGCATACAACATGGCGGACGCCGTGATACTGGAAGGGGACGTGTCGCCGGCCGCGCTCGATGTCGCTTTGGCCGCGTTGGTGGCGAGGCATGAGTCGTTGCGAACCACGTTTGTCAGCGTGGATGGGAAGCCTCGGCAACGGGTCCATAAGCATATGGACGTCCCGCTGACACAGATCAATCTGACGGCAGAGGCGGACCCCGAGGCCCGGGCCCAGCAACTGGCCCGGGAGGATGCCACCACCCCCTTTGACTTGGAGCAAGGCCCCCTGGTCAGAGCCTCCCTGTTGCGACTGGCAGAGAAGCGATATGCCCTGTTGTCCAACATGCACCATATCATCTCCGACGGCTGGAGCGGGGACCTGCTCGCGCGGGATCTCATGCATCTGCACACCGCACAGTCTCAGGCCGAGCCTTCCGCCCTGCCCGAATTGCGGATTCACTACCGCGATTATGCCGTGTGGCAGAACAGCCTGCTGGAGGGCGACGCCATGGACGCCCATCGGGCCTATTGGCATGAGAGGCTGTCGGGAGAACTCCCGGTTCTGAACTTGCCGACCGACTTTCCGCGGCCCGCGGTGAAGACGTATCATGGCGCCAGACGAACATTCAGCTTGTCTAAGGGCCAGATGCGAGGGTTGCAGGATTTCAGCCGCACACATGACGTGAGTCTGTTCATGACACTCCTCGCATCGGTGAAGGTGCTCTTCCATCGCTACACCGGGCAGGAGGAGATCATTGTCGGCAGCCCGGTCGCGGGACGGGATCACGCGGATCTGGAAACGCAGATCGGCTTTTATGTGAACACGCTGGTGTTGCGGGATTCGATCCAGGGGGAGGCCTCATTTGCCGATTTTCTGAGAGATATCCGAGCCACCACCCTCGACGCGTACACCCATCAGGTCTATCCGTTTGACCGCCTGGTCCATGAGCTGAACCTGGCCCGTGATGTCAGCCGATCCCCGCTGTTTGATGTCATGGTGGTGATGCAAAACATTGAAGCCGTTGAGTTCGCCATGGAGGGGGTGCGGCTGAGTCCCCTGCTGACGGACCAGGGGCCGAGCCAGTTTGATCTCACCCTCAGCTTTGAGGAGCAACCCGACGCGTTGCAGACGACGATCTGGTACAACACCGATCTGTTCGCGGAGGATCGGATCATCCGACTGGCCCAGCATTTGGAGACGCTGATCACCAGCATCCTGAAAGATGCGGATCAGCCGGTGGCCCGACTGGATATCCTGCCGGAATCGGAGCGGCATCAACTCCTTCACACATTCAACGGCAGAGTCTTGACCCATCCCCATGACCGGACTTTGGTGGAGTGGTTCGAGGCCCAGGTGGAACAGACCCCGGGAGCGGTCGCGGTCACCTTTGAGGGGCAACGGCTGACCTATCGCGAATTAAATGTCAAGGCGAGCCAACTGGGCCTGCATCTCGCTGATCTGGGGGTTCAGGGGAATGTCCGGATCGGCCTGTGTGTGGAGCGTTCCTTGGAGATGGTGGTTGGCATCCTCGGCATTCTCAAGGCCGGCGGGGCGTATGTGCCATTGGATCCGGCCTACCCAGCAGACCGCCTCGCGTTCATGCTGGAAGACTCACAGGTGCCGGTGCTGGTGACTCAGAAACACTGGGACGATGGAGAAGGAGGGATGGGCGAGAGGCAATGGACAACAGACAACAAACAACGGACAACAGACATCGAAGTGGTTTACTTGGATGCCGATTGGCCAAAGATAGCGGCGCTGGCCGCTGACCGCTCGCCGCTCGCCGCTCGCCCATCGTCCATCGCCCGCCCGGAGGATGTCGCCTATGTCATCTACACCTCTGGATCCACCGGCAAGCCAAAGGGTGTCCTGGTGACCCATGCCAACGTGGTGCGGCTCTTCACGGCCACCGAGGCGTGGTACCACTTTGACGAGTCGGATGTCTGGACCCTGTTCCACTCGTATGCGTTCGACTTCTCGGTCTGGGAGTTGTGGGGCGCGCTCCTGTACGGGGGCCGTCTCGTGGTGGTGCCCTATCTGACCAGCCGCTCCCCGGACCGCTTCTATGAGTTGTTGGTGACCGAGGGGGTCACGGTGCTGAATCAGACTCCTTCGGCCTTTCGCCAGCTCATTCAGGCAGAGGAGACTGTCGGCCCTGCCGCGGCCTTGAAGCTGCACACCGTCATCTTCGGGGGCGAGGCGCTCGACATGTCGAGCCTGCGGCCCTGGTTTGAGCGGCACGGCGATGAGACCCCCCAACTGGTGAACATGTACGGCATCACGGAGACCACCGTGCATGTGACGTACCGGCCTCTGACCCTGGCCGACCTGGATCGTCCCGGGAGCCTGATCGGCTGTGCGATTCCGGACTTGCAGATCTACATCCTGGATCCGCATGGACAGCCGGCCCCCATCGGTGTGCCGGGAGAGATGCATGTGGGCGGCGCGGGGGTGGCCAAAGGGTATCTCAACCGCCCGGAACTGACTTCCGAAAAATTTGTTGACAATTCCTTGGCAAGCGATCATGATGCGCCAAATTGTCGCTTATATAAGACCGGGGATTTGGCCCGCTATCTCTCAAATGGCGACATTGAGTTTCTGGGTCGCATTGACAGCCAAGTCAAAATCCGTGGTTTCCGCATCGAACTGGGCGAGATCGAGTCGGTGCTGACGACGCATCCTCTGGTGCGAGAGTCTGTCGTAATGGCCCAAAGACAGGCTCACGACAATCGCCTGATCGCCCATGTTGTGCCAAATCGTCAGGCCATCCCCGACACCAGTGAATTGCGCCGCTTTCTTCAGGAAAAACTGCCAGACTACATGGTGCCAACTGCCTTTGTGACGCTGGAAGCCTTTCCGCTCACGCCGAATGGCAAGATCAATATCCGAGCGTTGCCCGCGCCGGATCAGACAAAGCCCGAAAGGGAAGCCACATACATCGCCCCCCGGAGTGAACTGGAACGGACCCTTGCAACGGTGTGGCAGGAGACGCTTGGCGTGGGAAAGGTTGGCATCCAAGACAACCTGTTTGATCTGGGAGCCCATTCGGTCATGATCATCCAAGTGCGTAACCAATTGCGGGATATGCACAACCAAGATGTTCCGGTGGTGCAGCTGTTCAAATATCCGACCATCGGGGCCTTGGCCGAACACCTGAGCCAGACACGAGATGACCAGAAGACCGACGCTGAGACGGTGCGGTCCCTTCAGGATCGGGCCGACAGACGGGACGCGGCACGGAGACGACGGAGACGGCCCAAAAGAGAATTTGTTGACAATTGATCAGGATGTGGCCATAGATTTAAAACAAAACGATTGTCCGGAGTGCAAAAATTGAGCGAAGCGGTTTTTTGCCCTTCGGCAGGCTCAGGGCCCGAAAAATTGAGCGAAGCGGTTTTTTGCAGAAGATGAAGACGCAGATATCAGGAAGCAAAGATGTGAAAATCCATGAAAGAATTTCCTCTGTTTTTCGCAAAAGCAAACAACTGAGAAAGCTGTCTGTTGCAAATCCGAGCTTGAAAAAATTCATTGACGAATTGGAAGAATCAGACGGCCGCACCAATTATGACGAATACATACGATGGATCAAAAGATGAAGAGGGAAACGGTCTATGCCATATGGAAAAT
>JAOZRQ010000577.1 GCA_029940115.1 Desulfobacterales bacterium | reverse complement strand
ATTCACCTGGCTCATCCCAGAAAAAAGTCGCCATTTTCACGCCAGGCGTGACAAAGTCAAAAACAGCGTGAACCGTTGAAATGTATGGAAAAACGATGATTTGAAGAAATTGGGGAATGTCAGAATGTGGCTGGATGATCAGGAAAAGAATGAGGGAGGGGTGGTCTGAACCCCCAAGTGCGGTCTGACACGCGCTCAGGCAGAGGAGTTCCACCGGCTGGTCACGGAATCTTCCGATGTGGATCAGCGATTCAAGGCGGTCCATGGTCAACCGGTCGTTGTATGTCAGCAGAAAGGTCTCTTTCGGCGTGTTGCCGAACACGCCGTGAGACGCGATATGCAGCACCGAATACGGATGGTTTCTGAGTTCCTTGGTCATGTTCGTAATGGAATACGCCTCATCCCGGAGGATTCTGCCTTTCATCAGCGACTTGATGGCCGTCAGTTCCTTCGGCACATTCGGCAGCGGCGCAAACCCCTGTCTGGCTTGGGAAAGGCCATTGGCCAGAACCTCCATGCGCTCCCGTCTGAGTGGTTTGGGATCGGTGAGGGTGATGCCGGGTATGGTGACGATCGCATATCGCTCGGCCAGATATCGGGAGCCGTCGTGCAACATGGCAAAGGGGATCAGGCGAAGCGAGGCGTCCGGTGACACGATCAGGGTCTCCACCTCTTGACGACTCAATTCGGCCGAATCAGCCAGTCATAAAGCAACTCTGCATGCCGACGAAACCCGTAGTGTTGCCGGCTCTGCAATTCTCTTCGGAACTGCATCGCCGTCTCTCTGAGCGTTTCCGCATTCACCGGGACGGTCATATGCGTCATCCCGTCAGGCAGGGTCAGCAGCAATGCCAGAGAATCCGGAAGGGCAATCGGATAAAGCACCGCTGTGTGGGGCGGGGCCTGATCCAGCCGGGTGGTCTTTTTCCGCAGGGCCGTGACGCATTCGTCCTCAAAGAAATCCTCCAATTCGGCCGCTTTCAAAAGCTCCATGGTGTCCCTGGTAGCTGTAAGCTGTAGGCTGTAAGCTGTAAGGGATGAGTCGATTCCAGCTTCCTGCTCAACGCTTGGAGCTTCAAGCTTGGAGCTTCCAGCTTTCTTCAGCAGGAGTTCGGCAAGGCCGAGGTAAACGGGTCTGATTTTCTCATAAAAGGTCTCCTCCGGGGTGCGATGCGTGTTGAGCAGCTCACTGCGAATGGGGTTCAATGTGTGGATGGCTTGGCGATAGGCCTTCACCGCGTTCTCCGTATCGCCTTGGGCACGGAATAGTCGGCCCAACTGCCATTGCCAGAGATAGAGGCTTTCGGGAAGATGCGCCTGCTGGGCAAGAAAGATGGCGCGGCGGGTCAGCCGGCGCGCGTCCGAGTGGCGGCCTTGATGTTCGTACAATTGTCCCAGATATCCGTTGGCATAGGATGCGATGCGGGTGTGACGACCTTCTTCCGAGATCCGTCTCGCTTCGGTGAGTAAGCTGTAAGCGGTAAGCTGTAAGCTGTAAGTGTCGGGATTATTGAGTTACATTACACTTCCGGGGCATTCCACAGACATTCCGTATTCTTTAAACCAAGGAAAAAATCAGTACCATTACATTACACTTCCGGGGCATTCCACAGACAATGATCTGGTCAAAGAAACACGATTACATTGTACCATTACATTACACTTCCGGGGCATTCCACAGACTTGGATTAAGTGGTGTCAATGGATTATCAAAATATGTACCATTACATTACACTTCCGGGGCATTCCACAGACCGGAAAAGGAGTGTAGCGAATTCCGAAATTGGTACCATTACATTACACTTCTGGGGCATTCCACAGACAAAAACGAACGTTATGAACTGTGTCTGAAGTTTGAGTACCATTACATTACACTTCCGGGGCATTCCACAGACGATTTAACAAAAATAGATGGAGGAGGTAAGAAAGTACCATTACATTACACTTCCGGGGCATTCCACAGACGGAACACCATCCAAACGAATGGTATCAAAACGAAGTACCATTACATTACACTTCCGGGGCATTCCACAGACAAACTCTTTCCATTTGTTCGTGTGTCTTAGTACCATTACATTACACTTCCGGGGCATTCCACAGACCCCGACCGATTCTCCCTTTTTTGGGAGGATTTATGCGCCCGAAAAATCTTCAACACCTCAAAAAACCAGAAAAAAAATGAAATCTTGTTGCATCTCATCTGTTGATTGCCCAGAACACGATTTTTGATCGTAAAAAGATAACCTCCCGAAATGACAGGCGTAAACTATTTTTCTTGTCACAGATATCCCCGAAATCGCCAAATTTCATCTATTTCCAATCATATCAGACGGTTATGAAAAATAATTTTGGGAGATATCTTGCTTAAATCGCCTCCAAAATTTTCCCCCATCATATCAGAGGGTTACAGAGGGGAATCCCAAACCCGCATCCCCTCTGCCATTGCTAAGGATGTCACCTCTGGCGTTCAAATTTCCATCTTGGGATCTCTGATGCCGGCGCGACTTCCTTTTTTTGGGAAACCCACCCATTCTTCTGGGCCAGTCCCCCAAAAGGGAATCCCCCATCTGACACCTGCTGAATGCCCCTTAAGCATCCTTTAAATACCCTGTTCCGGTGAAAAAGTCAACCAATTCTTTCAGAATATTTTTTGCCTTGGATTTCAAATTGGTCTCAGCTTCCTGCCACCCGGCCCATGATTCATAGAAGACGCGCCGGCCCTTCTTGTTCAGAAGGCATCCATCCGGCCTATTTTTTACAAAATCATCGGTCCCGATGGACCCGTCAATCAGCTGATCCACATCGGGGCGAAGCGGCTCAAGCACATCCAGAACAAAGCTCTCCCTCCCGAGTTCGGAAACATGCAGGATGCCCAAGGCCGGATCAAGCCCTCTCTTCCGGATCACACAGCGGACATGACTCCCCGCGATGGTGTAACTGAGAGAGAGGAGCGCGTTCACCGGATCCTTGGGGGGCCGACGGTTCCTTCCGGAAAACCGCCATTCTTTGGGCAATACCTTGGCCAAAGCTTGGAAATACATGGTCGCGGCAGATCCCTCATGGCCCATGATCCGGTTTCGGGTGTCAGCGCTCTGGACATCCCTGAGGGCATTCTGAATCCCCTTTACCCCTCCTGAATCCGCCTGCTTCGCGTTCATATGCCTCAAAATCTGGATCTGCCCCTCCAGCTTCATGGAGACGAGGTGCCGGCAGACCCTCATCGCGGCCTCATCATCATGCGCGACCCGATACTGGCCCAGCCGATTCTCTATGGACCCAGAGAAAAACGATCCCATGTACGCGGCCGCGCCTCTCCCTCGGGCTGGCAACATCACCGTCGGCACATGATGTTCAGCCAAGGCCCGCCAGACATCACAGGAGACCATCGGCCGGCCAATCACCACCACCTGCCCCACCGGAACCTTCTGAGGCATCGCCTCCGGCCGGTCAATCCGAATGACCTTTTTCGAGTCCAACCGGACCACCAAATCCTTCCGATCCAAAACAAGCGTCAAATCAGACATATCCTCACCTCCCACCGGCCCTGAACAAAGTGCCTTTCTGCCATTTGACGCGACAGGTGCGGGAATGCTTGAATAATTTTTTTTTGCCCATATGCCATTTGTTGTTGACAGATCATTTTCCATCCTTTATATTTCTCTTATGGATGTTGTGGGATGTCGTTTTCAACCGTTTGCATCTGTTAATGAAGGCGGCTCAATTTGTTGCGTCAAGAGAGGACATTTTTCCTTGTGACAGGATCTGTTTCTCGACCGCTTGCATCTGTTAATGAAGGCGGCACAATGTTGTTGCGTCAAGACACGATATTTTTCGTTGTGACAGAATCTGCTCCCGACCGCCTGCATCTGTTAATGAAGGCGGCTCAATTTTGTTGCGTCAAGAGAGGACATTTCTGGTTCTAACGGTTTTTGTGGTTTTCGACATGATCCGCAGACAGACGCTCACGGCCTGTGCGGCCGGCCAGGGTGCGGGAGCATCAGCGTCCATCCGCGTTCATCCGCGGTCTGCAGGGATCACAGCTGTCTGAAATCTCATGCAACCACAAAATCCGATAGAATCAGTGACCGCCTGCATCTGTTAATGAAGGCGGCTCAATTTTGTTGCGCCAGTATATTTTTTTATTATGACCGAAACAGACTGACTCAAGTTTCGCACCCCTATGTGAGCCCATTTTTCAAGGGTTTCAGGAGA
>JAOZRQ010000576.1 GCA_029940115.1 Desulfobacterales bacterium | reverse complement strand
GAGCGTCTGAGGCAGGAGCGTCTGATCCCCGCTCGTTTCGGATTGCCAAATCCGAGACAGCTGCGATGCCCCGCTCGTTTCGGATTGGCAAATCCGAGACATCCGCCGGATTTGCCAATCCGGCGGGAGCGTCTGAGGCAGGAGCGTCTGATCCCCGCTCGTTTCGGATTGCCAAATCCGAGACAGCTGCGATGCCCCGCTCGTTTCGGATTGGCAAATCCGAGACATCCGCCGGATTTGCCAATCCGGCGGGAGCGTCTGAGGCAGGAGCGTCTGATCCCCGCTCGTTTCGGATTGCCAAATCCGAGACAGCTGCGATGCCCCGCTCGTTTCGGATTGCCAAATCCGAGACAGCTACGATGCCCCGCTCGTTTCGGATTGGCAAACTGGGATGCCGAACTTGACTTCTCTTCTGGATTTGACAATTCGGCAGGGCCATCTGTTCAGATTGTCAAATCCGAACCCTCAGTTTGTAGTTCCGCCTTTAGGCGGTTTGACCACCGCCTAAAGGCGGAACTACAAACTGAGGGATTGGCACCTCACCTTGGTCGTTTTTTGCGATTGTCAAATCCGAAGTTGTCAATATTTTTTACTTGACCCCCATTGAATATTGGAATAGATTGCTTACTGTAATGTTGGTTCAGATTTCTTCATCTGAAGGCGGAGTCGCGACCCTGCCTGAATAAAAAAGTCAAAGGGGGCATCCTTGGCAGTTTACACATTCTCCTTGCCGGGGATAATATAAAAGTGTAAACCTACTTTCCGTTTTTTTGAAGGATGTCGTCAAAGGGAGTGCAATGGGCCTATATGTACTGCTTGTCTGCATTTTGCTGGTGATTCTGCTCTCTGTGATCAACCAGTGGAAGTTGTTGTTGTTGCTGGCGTTGATTTCTGCCGCGAGCGCAACGGTGTTGCTTTGGTACAGCACACTGCATGAAACGGGACATGGTGACATGGCCGAAAAGGAGATTGAGAGTGTTCACATCCTCTATGGAATCGAAAAGAAAGGGCTTCTGAAGGATTTGGAATTTCAGGAGACATTAAGGAAAAAGCACAGAATTGTCATCAAAGGGACCAAACTGGCGAGTCTCAGACTGCCAGAGAGAGAACTCCAAGGGACAGACGGCCTGTGGCCCTCAAGTGGATGGGCAACCGCCCGGTTTGACCAGCAACACCCGGATTTGCAGCACAAGACGCATATGGTTTTTCACACCCCCCTTGTCCTCTATTCTTGGACGGCCGTGACAGACGCGCTGATCAAAAAAGGGGTTGTGAAAAAAAGAGAAAATCTGTACATTCTGGATGACATGAAACAGATATTGGAGATGGGGAAGCAAACATGGGGATCGATCAGATTGCCCCACCAAAGGGGACTGATCACCATTCAGTCTGCGGATCCATTGAAGGACAATGCGGGCCATCTCATGGCAAGCCTGACAGCGCTCATGCTGAATGGTGGCAAGCGCATTGAGACTGGGGAAATCGAATCCCATCTGCCTGCCATTCAGATGATTTACAAACGGATGGGAGATCCGGAAACCTCGGCGGACGTCCTTTTCAACACATACATCAAACAGGGCCAAGGCGTGTTTCCCCTCATTTCAGCCTGCGAAAACCAGGTCATTGAATTTTATCAGAGCCACCCGAGCTATCAGGAAAAGATGAGGCGACTGGTCCGCGTACTGATTCCCGAACCGACCGTGTTGAGCGAGCATCCCTTCATCGCACTCACAGAAAAAGGGGAGATGCTCCTGAACGCACTTCAGGATCCGGATATCCGAAAACTTGCATGGGAAAAATACGGGTTCCGCTCGGATGCCCAAGAGATGAATGATCTCGGAGGACTTAGGGCCATCGGCATTCCCGACCAAATCGGTCCCGTTGTCCCCCTGCCCTCTCCGGAGGTGATGGACAGAATTGTAGCTGTAAGCTCGAAGCTGTAAGATATCGCAGGTGCCCGGAACATTTTGTTGCGGGCTTTGGTAGGTTCACCCACAGATTTTATCTGTGCAGTTAACAATTAGTGCTGTGTACAGGACAAAAAAAAGTGAATGGGAAAGAAACCCGGCTTTTTCTGGCGGTTTGGGAAATCTGCCCGTTCGGGAAAAAAGCCGGGTTTCTTGCCACCACAACTTTTTGTCCTGTACACAGCAATTAGTGACAAGTACCCGGGCAAAAGTTTTTCACAGTTCGTAGTTCCGCCTCTCGGCGGTGTGACACCGCCTAAAGGCGGAACTACAAACTGAAAAACATATGGCCAAGTACTTGGTTGTTAAGAAAAAAGGATCGGATAAGAGAAAATGGCTTACGATTTTAATGCAGATGATGTGTTTGAGATGGCCGAGCAGCTTGAAAGAAACGGCGCGAAATTTTACAGATCAGCGGCAGAGGGGACAGATGACCCTTCCCACAAGGAACTTCTGACCCAGCTTGCTGATATGGAAGTTCAGCATGAAAAGACCTTTGCGGATTTGAGATCCGAATTGTCGGCGAGGGAGAAGGAATCCACTGTGTTTGATCCCCATGGGGATGCCGCGCTTTATCTTCGCGCGCTGGTGGACACCCGTGTCTTTTTTGAAAAGGAGGTTGACACATCCTCCATGAGAGAGATCCTCAAGGCCGCCATTGAAGCGGAAAAAGATTCGATTGTCTTTTATCTCGGAATGAAAGAGGCGGTCCCGGAACAAATGGGGAAGAATCGCTTGGATGGGATCATCAAGGAGGAGATGGGGCATGTCAGACTGTTGAGCAAGGAGCTGGTGAAGCAGAAGTGAAGAAGCTGTAAGCTCAAAGCTCGAAGAAAGAAACCCGGTTTCGTTTCAGGGGATTGGGCGATCAGGTTTCGATGGTGCGGTGTCATGTCACATTCGACGTCCAAGGGAACCGACCTTGTGGGCAATTGAGCTTGCAAGGCAACCGAGCCGAGATTGTGGGAGACGGTCGCTCCCAACGGATGGGCGGTTCAGGAGGTTCGGATTTGTCAATCCGAATTGAGCATGCAGGAGTTGGTCACGATTACTTGAAGCTGAAACAAAAAAGGGGTTACGCTTCAAAACGTAACCCCTTGATTTCAGTGGTGCGCCCGGCAGGATTCGAACCTGCGGCCTACGGATTCGTAGTCCGGCGCTCTATCCGGGCTGAGCTACGGGCGCGGTCAAAGTATGAATAGCTTATATACTAAAAAAATCAGGATGTCAAGAACTTTTTTGGAGTGACCCCAAAAAAAAATCACATGTGCATTTGTGTGGGAAAAGAAACCCGGCTTTTTTCCAGCATGGATTCATGAGAAATCATCACCTTGGCATCCGGTTCTTTCTCAAAATCACGATATAACGCTTTGACATTTTGTTTCCTCCTTATTATCTGATGACGTGGCAACAGAGTCAGGAAGAAAGTAATACACCAAAAAATTGGCATCGATATAATATTCTGAGACCATAAGTATCCTCCGATATTGTCTCTACTTCAAATGAAGCGGTGAAAAAATATTTTCAACTCTTCGGAAGGCATAATCCACTCGAACAAACAGCTCTTCTTCTGTCTCTCTGTCCCCTTTTTCTGCCCAGAAATCAACTCCGATAAGATTAAGTTTTTTTAGTGTCTGAAATCTGTCCACATTGGGAAACCCTGTATAAACAATCAGATAGGCGAGAAGATTCTTTTCCCGGATAATAGGAACAAGTTCATCTCCATACATGTTCACCATATTATAATCTATTATAAACACAGGATATTCAAGCATTTCTTCACCTGACAGGTTTCTGACTTCATCAGGATCTTTGATGACATGAACTTCGTAACCCTTCATGGTAAGCGAGTCATCTAGCGCCTTGGCGGCTAGTTCTGGCTCATCATCAATAATCATCAATTTGTTGAAAGATTCTTCTGAAAAGCCACTCTCGTCATTTTTTGGCTCATCACATTTCATCATCTTCTCCTTTTCTCCGGGCGGGAATACAGAAAGATATTTCGCTCCCCATCGCTTCTTTTGGCTCATGACTTATATTTCCGCCAAGTGTTTCAACAAACATTTTACAAATGTAAATCCCTAATCCCCTGATATCTCCGTCTTTGGTACTATGGAAAGGTTTCACAGAGTCTAAATCCATTTTTTTGGGAAAACCGGGTCCGTTGTCTTCCACTGAGAATTTTACCTCGTCCGAGGAATCAAGGTATTCTATCGATATTGTAATTTTCCCTTGTAATCCTTTTATT
>JAOZRQ010000108.1 GCA_029940115.1 Desulfobacterales bacterium | reverse complement strand
TTTGGGAAAAAGCCGGGTTTCTCGCCCATTCCCAATTTTTTGTCCTGTACACAGATATAAGGATGGGCTTTGATCCTCGTTTCGGCCACTCACTCTCTGCTCCCGGCAACAGGCCTGGATTTGTCAACCCGGGCCCAAACGAAGATCAAACAAATCTCATGAAAAAACAGTTGACTTTATGAAATTTCAGGGGTAAGTAACAGAGAAAATTGATTTCTGGCAGTCATGGAAACCTGATCGCTGAAGGCTGAAACCGGGAAAAGTAGTTTGTAATGGTTGACAAAGATGGCTGGAAAAAATCATGGACATTAACACCCATGATCAGGAATAATCTGTACCTTATTGATGGAGCCGTGTCCGGTCTCAGCCCGTGCCGTTGCCTGCTAGGAGCGTCGGGAACATCTCCTTCCAGTTTTGGCTTCAAAGTTGGCAGTCTCAGCCCGTGCCGTTGCCTGCCAAGAGCGTCGGGCGCATTTCATGTTCATGCACGGGTCGGGCACGAACAGGGCGTATTATGGAATGGCAAAGACTATCCACAACATCACACTATCAGACGGCCGTGGCGGTGGAGAGGGAGTTGCTGAAGGGCAACACGGAGGATTCGCTTGCCGGCATCAGGGAGCTGATTGACGCATTGGGACGATCAGAGAAACGGGCATTGAAAAGCCAGCTCATCCGGCTGATGACGCATGTCATCAAATGGGAGGTCCAGCCGGAGAGACGCTCGCGGAGTTGGGTCTCCACGATTTGCAACGCAAGGGAGGAGATCGAGGACATCCAAGACGAGACCCCGAGCCTGACGGACTCGGTCATCCAAGGGATGTGGGACAAATGCTTCCGATCTGCCACGCGCGACGCCGAGGGGGAGATGAATCGGTCATCCTCTGTCACCGAGTTGTCGTGGGAGGAGGTGTTTGAGAGGGAGTGTCTTTTGAAAGCAAAGGAGTGAAGCCGAAAAAACATGAAATCAGATCAGTCCGATGCATCAAAATTTCCATAAAGAAACCCGGCTTTTTACCGAAGGGGCCGATTCCCAACCGCCAGAAAAAGCCGGGTTTCTTTGGAAAGTCTATGAATCGAACTTATCAGCAAGCCCCGCATAAATCTCCCCCCTGACCGGTTCGGAGACTTCCCCCACCTTCCTCAATTTCAACTCGTCCGGCAAGATTTCATTGATTCGCTGAAACAATTCAAAAATCGGCATGTCCGGATCAGTCAGCGATTCCATGTCATCCATCTGTTCTTCCGAAAACCCGATATACGAGTCGAGATATTCCAGAAGCATATGCGGCGGGATCTTTTCATGGATGGTGAAGATGTCATCCCTGATACTCTCCCATTCGGAGACGGGCATGGGGGTTGTCTCCACAAATTGCTGAATGCACTCGTCATTCAGTTGGTCCATGGTGCTCTCCATCGTCTTTGCATGAGCCTCGTCAATCTGGTCTTCATCGAAGTCGATATCCATATTCTCGGCCACCCGGCGGATCTCCTCTTTCGTGGGACCGCCGCGGCGGTTTCGCCATGTCATGTCCCTCGCGTAGCTCTCCTCAAAGACCCTTGGAAACTCTTCCGCAGAAGGGGATTTGTACGGACCCGACCCTCTCTCCTCTATCGCTGTCTTGAAGAGTTGAAGCTCATCCCATGTTTTGTCAAAGAGCTTACGGACATTGGGCCGGGTATCCAGCTCCTGCCCCATGGGTGCGTTGCTCACGGTAAACTCCTCTCCATTTTCATACATCACAGCGATGTCAGCCCATACGCCGACAGATTCATGCTTATAAACCACCGCCATCATCTGCTCCTGCGGTTGAATAAGACCGAACAAGTTCAGCATCGGCATCTCTTTGATTCTGAAGGCACCCACATCGGTGAATTCAAACGAGTGAAATGCGGATATGGCCCTGTTCGTAGCGTTTTCTTTGAGCCAGTCAGGTGCCTCATCAGGGATGAGATGAATATGGGATGGCGTTGATTTTTCCGAGAAAGAGAACTGCTCCTTCAGCTTCTTCCACTTGAATTTGAAATAGAGGGCCGCCACAAAGGCGACCGCCACGATGAAAAGGAAAATTCCGCCCGTTACTTGTAGAAAAATGTTCATATCTCCATCCTTTATGTCTGATTATAACGGATTCAGGGGAGCCCGCCCGTGCCCATGCCCCCGCCTGTTACGGGCACACCCACATGTGTGTCCATGCCCCCTGCCCGACATCGGGCAGGGGGCCTCCCCAAAAAGCGTTATAATCAGCTTTATGTGAAAGCCTTGGCAGTCAAGTCATGTCCAAAAGAAACCTCGGACAAGCATTATCTTAACCTATCATATGGATTCCGGGTCATGAGACGGAATCCTCGTTCAAGGTCAGTGATCCAAAAGGCAGTCTCATGCCCGGAATGACAGGTTTTGGATTCGAGAAATTGGTTCAGCGTCTCTTCTCTCCTGCGATCTCCTCCAGAAAATAAGTGAGCGGCACATTGAAGACATGCCTGAGCTTGCCATAGGGCAGGTACGCCACAAAGGTCGCGGCCGCCAAGGCATGGGCGTACCAGACATATGCGTAAAGCCCGGCCCAGTCCCACTGGGAGAGGGAGAGCAGATAAGCGATCGGATAGCCGACAAAGGAATAGGCCGCCATGTCAGGCGGGATATTCGTGATCTCGATCCGCATCCCCTCAAGTCCGAATCCGAGCAGGATCAGGATGGCGACGAGTGCCACAGTGACATTGTCCTCAATCTCCGTCTTCACATGGACCGGCTTGAGAATGAACCGCTGAATCATCACCCAGGCGATGCCGGCGAGAATGAAAAGTCCCAGCAGATCATAGATGAAAGCGGTAAACCCATGATTCTTATCAAGCAACGCCAATGCCCAGCTGCTCTCAGGATTCAGGCTGAAGTGCAGGAATCCAAAGAAGCTCAAGAGAAAGCGGAACAGGATCGCGACATAGATCAGGGAGTGCATGGACCACCGCCCCACGCTCTCCTTGAGGATTCTGCGCTGAAGGAGGATATCAAAGAAAAATACCTTGAGGATATGAAGGATCTTTCGAGAGAAGAGGGTCTCCCATACCGCCTCGGAACTCAACACGATCTTCCGGTGCATAGACTCCTCCTCACCTTGAACACTTCCTTGGAACCAGAAACGGAGCATGACAAACATCCCGAAAATGAAGACGAGAAGGGCGATCCAGAAGATGAAATGCCCCATGGCCAACGGCGCGTTATGGCAGATGATGCAGAGAAAGCTCTTGGAAGGAAGAACCGCCACGGGTGCGCCGACCTTGTTCCCAGTGTTATGACATTTCTGACAGGCCTTCTCCTCCTGCACATCATCCGGCAGTGCATGATCCGTCAGTGCGACGGCTTGGCCCTTGTCATCCGTGTGCGCCAGCTTGATTTGGTGATCCTCGGGATCCAGCCTCACAAATTCGGATTTGCGATGACATGCCTGACACGCGACCCGCAGATGCGGATCATGGGCTGTCCCCTCGCCATGAACGCCGTGGCAGCTCCTGCATTGTGCGCCGGCAACGGTTTTGTGCGGAGAACGGGCCACATCGGTATGGCATTGGATGCAGGCCACATATTGGTGAGGATTTTTGTCGAATGTGTCGGGTGTCACCTGAAGGGAGAGCGTTCTCTTGTCCATCTTTCTCAGGGATCTCTTTTTCTCAAGATGGCATTCATAGCATTGCGCTTGGGAAGTCAATACGCCCTCATTCGTGTTCACATTCGGATATCTGTGGCAGTCGAGGCAGACCCGTTCCTGAGTCACCACCGGGGCAGGCGTCTCCAGAGCCTCCGCCGGCGCAGAGACCGGCACCTCATCCCGCATGGACAGAAACGCCAACAAGGAGACTGCCAGCACACATAAAGTCGGGATCAAAACGTAGGTTATTTTTTTCATGGAATCTGTTTTCCTCGGTATCAGCTGTAAGCTCTTACACTTGTAGGGGGGTTCTACCCCATACGCATCAAGCCAAGACCGTGAAGCCCTGTTTTTACAGGCATTCCGGAACGGCGGGCAGTGACAGCCGGAAACTGCAAAGCCGCTCCGGGCACGGGTTTGGAAACCGGAAAAGTCCTTGGCCTGATGTGTATGGGGTTCCACCAACTTGAAGTTGGTAGAGCTTTCAACAAAATGTTTGTCGCTCCGGAATGCCACACTTGCAGTCTGGCATGCCCGGAAACCGGGGCCTCCGCCAAACTGCAAGTTTGGCACTCCGGCCAATCTTTTTGTTGAAGGCTATAGAATCCCACCCTACAAGTTGCAACTATTTCTCATCCGCGTAAAGGCTGTTCCATTCTCCGGGATGATCCTTCATTATTTTCGCCTTTGTGGTCTTTCCGGTGAAGATGGATTTCTCCAGCGGAAAGACTTCGGGAATTAGATGGGTTGCAGACATATGAACCACCGCGATATATCCCACCGCGAGCACGGCTTCATGGAAGTGGAGGTCATTGGCGATATTGATGACGTATCCCGGGAAAAGGGTTGAGAAAAATTCGGGATAGCCCATCAGCAATCCGGTGATCCCCATGCTCTGCATCCCTAGGAGAACGGCCCAGTAGTCAACCTTCTCCAGATAGCTGAAACGGTTGAACAGGGGTGGCTCGCCCTTTCCGAAGATATATCGGAAGTTCTGGCAGAGATCCTGGAAATCCTTGATCTGTGGGAACAGGGAGTGCGGGCCTGTCAGATGCCCCTTCAAGACGAGCTTGTAATACCCGAGCCAGACAAGGTGGGCCATGACGATCAGGTAGAACATCGCAGCGGACACCCGATGTAGCCAACCCGCCCCGGGCACACCGCCCATGAATGAGATAAGCCCCTGAGCCCATGTCTCGGTACTGAATTTGAGCGCGAAACCGGTGACGGCCAGAAGCGTAAACGTGATCATGACCCCAATGTGCAACAGCCGATGGAGCACACAAAAGCGGACACATATCTGGTTTTCATATCTGTTACTCTCCATCATGCCTCCTCAGTTTTTCGTGGATCTTCCTCAGCATCAGAAGGAAGGTGTGACTATAAAAAGCGCAGAGCATGAGAATGACAAAGATGAGAGAAAGCGCGCTGACCAAGTGAATTCTGGAAACATAGCGATTCTTCTCGTCATCCTTTTCCGCGATCCCCTTTTCATCGTAATGGATCACAAATTCAGTGAAATCCTCACTCGCCTTGGGGTGGCAGCGATGGCACACGTTCAGCGCAACTGTTTTGTCATTCTTCAGAGACTTGCAGGTGTGTGCGCCGTGACAGTCGGTGCAGTAGGCGGCCTTGTCATACCCCAAATTCACGGCAGCCTTCCCATGATAGTTCTCAAGATAACTCTCCTTCTGAGCAACATGGCATACGCCGCATACCTCAGTCATTCGCTTCCCGATCTCCACCCGGGAAAGGTGAGCCGGGTCATAGTGAGAGGAATGGCAGTCCCCGCATGTGGGCGCATAGGTCTTTATCGCATCCTGCGGTGTCTTCTCCATGGCCGTTGCATGCTCCCCGGCAAGGTATCGCTCGTAAGCCTTGGCATGGCATTTTTTGCACCGAGCGTAGTCGTAAACCCTCTTTGCCGCTGACTGCAAGAAGTCAGGTCTCTCGGGATCCGGGTGCAATCTTCCATCTTCCTTCATTGTGCCGTGACATGCCTCACAGCTTAAGCCCGTATGGGCCGCCTGGGAGAAGCGTTTCATATCCACAAACCAAGTGGATTGATCCGGCATGATCCTCGCGCACACGCTCCCGGCCCCCATCACCAGCAAAACAATGAAAAGCAACCCTCTCTTGCAACATGTTCTGGTATTCAATATCATCCCTCCATGTAAATTGAAAGTTGAAAATTGAAATTAGGCTGTCACATTCCAATTTGCAAGCATCAAGCATCAAGCATCAAGCATCAAGCATCAAGCATCAAGCATCAAGCATCCAAAATACATTTCTAAAAATGTTGTTGAAAACTGATTAAGCAGATTGAAAATCTCTGTTGCTGATTTGACGGTGTCGTGTTCCCGGTCTGTCAGATTTTTTATCTCACGAAGGGCAACGGTGATCTCCTTTGCGTATTCAACGAGATGCGCCGCAACGCCGGGGCGGATATTTATCTGGTCCCGTTTTTCAAGGCGGATCAGCCGGCTCCATGCGGCTTCGAGAAAAACCCGTATCTTTTCAGGCTCATAGATTTTTGCGCCGATGAGCCAGTGAATCGGCATGATTTCGAGTCCTGTGGCCACGATCCGAGAATTGCTCAGTTCCCGCTTGATGTCTCTGATCAGCTTTTTTGCATCGGGGCCTCGGAGTGTATCTTCATCTTGGGCGGATGCGGGTTGTGTCTCACGGCGGTCCCGAATGTCCCAGTAGATCGCGTCGGCCATCAGCTTGTTCGCTTCCGGGAATCGGGGATGTTCAAAATGAGGGCCAAACAGATAAAAGCAGCCGTTCCCCCTCTTCACCCGGACCACTGCGGCCTTGCCGAGCAGGGTCTCCTGTGCAAGTGCGTGGCTTACGAGAAAGGCGGTCTTCTCGGTGAATCCGTCGTAACAGGCCAAAACCTCGGCGTTTTCGGGTATCGCCATGCTCGGCCCGCCGTACATGGGAGCGAGTAGGGAGGAATGGGCCGTAAAAGGCTGAATTCCAGTGGTTCGGAGCCTCACCTCCTCACGAACCGGATGAAAGATGAAATCGCACCCATAAGCGGTGTAGCATTTATGGGCCATCCGCTCCGCCTTGGGGAGGGTTTTGCTCAGGTTCGTGATCTTCACATCCGCGAAATTGAACAGGTTCAGATGTTCTTTCGAGGAATTCATCGGCAGATACGCGCCGGCACACGCGCCGATGTAGAGGCCGCCCTTCTCCACAAAGGTTCTGATCTGCTCCGACCCTTTCGCCCCCAACGCCTCCGCCACGGCAAAGGTGTCTCCGCCAGATACCGCCAGAACATCCGACCCGTTCAGCCCCTCCTGAATGGCCCTCTCATTCAGAAAGGCTATGTCGTGGAAGCCGATACGCTCAAAAAGTTCTGCAAACCAGAGCCATGAATGGGATGTGCCGGTCCCCGCGTACACGCCTATCCGGGGATAGCAAAGCTTCCGGGTCTTTTCGGCGTCGAAGTGCAAGGTTTCCCCGCGAGCCAGTCTGGCGTTGATGGCTGTATAGTGTTGATATAAATTCATACGGCTATGATTCCCTTGCCCCGGAATCAATTCCGGGGCTGAAGCTTCGTGTCACATCTGCACAAGGCGAACAGTTCCGTGTCCTGCAATATGGCGTCAAGCATCTGACACCCCTTTGTTCAGTTTTTCCACCAGTTCAAGTTTCTCGTCAAAAAGCTTCTCTGCGACATCAAGAAAATTTTCATCATCGGCCCCGAGTTCATCCATGGAGACATAGGTTCCGACACTCCCCACGTCCGTCTCCCTGAAAACGACCGTGCCTGTCGTGTTTGGATCAATTTTTTTGTCGAGTATCAGATTGTTCATTTTGTTGAACATATGGCTGCTATGAGAGGTCATGACCATCCTGACATTTGACCTGACCAGCTCCGCAAATATCTCCATCAGCCGGACCTGGCCCTCGGGATGCAGGTGGGCCTCAGGCTCCTCAACAAAAATGAGGGATGTCTCATCCGCAAACGCGACAACATATTTCAGATAGGAGACCAGAGGGGAGAGTTCCGACACCATTGATGACGTCAGAGACATGTCGAGGCTCAGATCCGTGTGGCACGGTTTGTAAAACATCCTCTTCGTCTCCTCATTGAACATGACCTCACCTTTCAATATGTCTTTCTCCATCTCTCTGACAACCCGCAATATCTGATTGTTGTTCCTTGTCTCCCGTCTTCTGATGGTGGAGAGTCCCAGGAAATAGTCACTGACGGGTTCCGGGATGCTCGGTATGTCAACCTTCTTTTTCAGAAAGCCCCTGCTTTTTGAGAGTTCCGCAAAAATCTGGGAGAATGCGCTTAACGCCTGATACAGGCCTGAACGTGAGGCAGGCAGGTAATGAATGTGACTGATATCCAGACTTCCCGCTACCTTATCCTTTAATAGGCTCATATTGTGAAACGAAAGGTTTTTTCCATTCAATTCCATGGCCAATTCAAGCTCATCTGTGCATAAGAGAAGACTCATGCCCTTTTTGGAAAACCTGTTCGTCATGTTCCCAAGCTCCTCATACGTCGCATAAAAAGATTCCCGGAGGCTCTCCCCGAATTCCGCGAGATTGGCATCATTCGTCTCATATCCGAATCTCAGCAGGTTCTTCAAAATCAGATAGGCCAGAGAAATCGCATAGGACTTTCCGATGTTGTTCTTCCCGAAGATGATCGTGAACTTTTTGCTCAGATCAAGGTCGAACGATCTTATCGGGCCGAAATTTTTTATCTTGAGTTGCATTGTCTGGTCTCCTTAATAACAACTACAGGGATGGCTTATAAGAAAAGGCACTCATCCGCTCCATCCTTATAAACCATCCTTGTAGTCACAATCGCCAACTACAGGGATGGTTTATAAGAAACTGAGGTTTTTCAAAAAACTTGGTTTCTCTCTATCCACAAAGACCGTCAATCACCTCATCCAGCGTGTCTTTGTCCAACTCCAGATCGGTGCCGATGTTGGCCAGTTCCAGCATGTTCTCCTCAGTCAGTTGGGGACACATCACCGCAAAGATCGGGTGGATTCCGAAGATGGAGGCGAGGGCCTGATGCCTTTCCCACCAGTTCGCGGTCTCATCTCCGCCGGACAGGCCGAAGTCTCCGAATAGGGGTTTGGTGGGACACCAAGGGCTGAATACGCCCTTTCCTGCAATGGGGGGGGATCCGCTCAGTCTGGCAAAGGCATTTTCAACATCCTCGAGGCTTTTCCCGGGGCTCAGTTCTGCCACTGCCGTAGGATCAATGCCGTATTTGGCGCAGGCTTTCAATGCCCGGCATGAATCCGCCGCGGACAAGCCGAGATTCTTGAATCCGATCAGGCCAAAGATATCCGTGATCAGGATTCCGGGCTCCTTCACCTTCGTCTCGGTGACGAGTTTCGGGTCATCGTCCAGATAGGCAAAGGTGTTTGTCGGATACGGCGTGTTGTAGCATGCGCTGTGCCGATGCACAATGGGGGCCAGCCAGTCTGTCACATCTTCATGGCCCAGAGCGGCGCAGATATCCCCGACACCTCTCTTTCCCATGAAATCGTTCGGTTTGATTGCCTTGAGGATCTCCAGAGACCGCTCCACAAACTCCTCCGGCTTGGCTGCCTCCAGAAGCCCCATTCCCCGGAATGCGGCCCCTTTGATATTTTTCCCGCCAAACGCCTTGCCGAATCCCCATCTGTCCCCGCTGGACCAGTGATTGAAACAGACTTGGGCGTAGTCGGACCCAGATTCTCCGGACTTTCCGATCACCAGAGTCTGGAGCAGATCGTCCCCCACGATCTTGCGCCATGCGTCTGTGGTCTCCCAGACATCTTTGCCCCAGACGTCGGCCGCATCCTGAATATCGGCCACCCCGTCATGGACCCAGAGATAGATCGGCTTGTCCGAAACGCCCTTGAGCACGATGTAGTCAAACCCGGAGTACTTTATCTCCACCCCGAGCTTCAGGGTGATGGGGCAGTGGCAGAGGGTCCCGGACACCGGGCTTTTGGCTGTGATCACGCCGGCTGCGGTGGCCGGATAAAGGGTGCCGGTGAGCAGCCCGGTTCCGATCACAATCGGGTCCTCATCTTCATGCTGCTCGTAAAGGTGCTTTGTCATACCAGCGCCGCCTATCTTTTCTGAGACGAGATCTTCGTCCAGTTCATCTTCGGTGGTTTCCGACGCGGCCAAGTCAACGATGAGGATTTTATCTGCTGACAGATAGTCCATTTCTTCTCCTCCCTATTCTTCTTCAAGCGTGATGGCTTCTACAGGACAGAATTGAATACACAACGGGCCATGGTCTTCCACATCTTCGCACAGGTCACAGGCTTCCCGAAGCAACATCGGTTTTGCCGAGGCGTCCGCCTCTTTTTCGGGGTCCTGCTCCTCACCGATTTTGTTGATTTCAAGCCCTTCGGGCCTGGCTACGACAAGCGTCTCCTCCTCCTTGAGAAGCACGCCGAAGTAGTCTGTCTTCTCCTTGGCCCGGTAAGGCACAATGCACGAAGAGAGAAACGCAAACCCATCGTCCCTGTGATAGCCGCAGGCCATTTCGCAGGCCATGCATGCCGTACATTTCAACGCGTCGATTCTGATTCCCATTTTCAATTTCCTTAAGTGTTGGCTTCGAGTGTGTCCCACCTACCCCATTGTGGGAAAGAAACCCGACAGTGGATTCCGGGTCATGATTAATGTCACAGATGAATCCACACAAATCCATAGTCATCCACCCGCGCTTCCGCATCCTCCCCGACAACGATGGTGGACTCCCTTTCCTCAATGATGGCCGGCCCCTTCAGAGACGCCTCTGGAAAAAGCCGGGACCGGTCATATACAGTAAAGGGAATAAAGTCTTTCCGAATCAGGGAAAACGCGGGGCGTTCCCCTTTTATGCATGTTTTCACATCGCCATGCGTATTCTTCAGAAGGGGAATGCGAAAGGGCCGCGTCGGCAGTCCGGCCCTCACCTTGAAGGTGACGAACTCCACCGACGTCTCCGGGTAGGTTCGGCCGTAGAGACGTTTGTAGGCCTCATCAAAGATCGCCCGTATCTCCGATTTCTGCCAGTTATGGAAAGGCTTTCCGTCAATGGGGAGATCGGTCTCCGCACCCTGACCCACAAAGCGCATGCTCAGTACTCGTTCATAAGTGATTCGTGAGGCGTGATTCGTGAGGCGTGATTCGTGATTCGTGAGGCGTGAGGCGTGAGGCGTGAGGCGTGATTCGTGGTTCGTGATGCGTGACGGACGATGACTGTTCAGGCTCCCTTGGAGAATGGCCGCGCCTTCTTGTTCCAGCGATGCGAAGAGGGTTTCTATGGATGCAAAGTCCGCATCTTCGAGGCTTACCCGGTGACTTCTGGCCAAGTCGAACGCGACCGGCGCGGTGAAGAAGCCGAGGGCCGAGCCGACACCTGCCAAGGGCGGGACAAGGATACGGGGCGCGCCGATCTTTTTCGCGAGGCCGTACGCATGGACCGGTCCCGCGCCGCCAAACGCGGAGATGGTGATGAGATTCGGGTTCCCGCCCTTTTCCGCGATATGGGTCTTTGCCGCGGCCGCCATGGTCTCGTTGATCAGGTCATGGATGCCGAAGGCCGCTTCCACCGGGGAGGTTCCCAAGGGGCCAGCGATCTTCTCCGCAATGGCGCGGTCGGCCGCTTCTCTGTCGAGGCACATGGTTCCGCCCAGAAAATAATTCGGATCCAAGTATCCGAGGGTGAGGTCCGCATCGGTGACAGTCGGAGCCTCTCCGCCCCGTCCGTAGCAGACCGGTCCCGGATCGGCCCCCGCGCTCTCCGGCCCCACCTGAAGAAGCCTCATCTTGCTGATCTTGGCCATGCTCCCGCCGCCCGCGCCGATCTCCATCAGATCCACCACCGGCACTTGAATCGGAAGCCCGCTCCCTTTTTTGAAGCGCTGAACCCGGCCCACCTCAAAGGTCGAGACCAGCCCGGCCTCTCCTTTCTGAATGAGACACGACTTGGCAGTGGTTCCCCCCATGTCAAAGCAGAACATCTCCTTGATCTCAAACATCCTGCCGTAGTGCTGGGACGCGATGACCGCGGCGGTGGGTCCGGATTCGATGATTCGCACCGGAAACTCCTGGGCCGTCTCCACCGACGTAATCCCACCGCTGGAGAGCATGATGAACAGTTTCCCCCGGAATCCGAGGGATTCCAAGCGTGACGTCAGCTTGCGGAGATACGCGGCCGTGATCGGCTTCACATACGCGTTGGTGACGGTGGTGCATGTCCGTTCATATTCCCGTATCTGGGGCAGCACCTCGCAGGAGATCGCGATGTATGGAATACGGGATCCGCTGTTCTCATGGATCTTCTTGATCGCCAATTCATGTTCGGGATTCTCATAAGAATTGATCAGGCAGACCGCGAGAGACGCCACCCCCATCAAGGAGAGTTCGGCCAGAACCTTCTCCACCTCTTGGGGATCGAGCGTTCGGATCACCCGTCCGTCACTGGCGACGCGCTCGTCCACCTCCTTGCGGAGATATCTCGGGGCAAGCGGCTCCGGATACTCGGCAAAGATGTCATATGCGTCGTAGCGAATCTCCCTCCCCAGTTCCAGAACATCCCGGAAGCCCTTGGTGGTGATCAGCCCGGTCGAAGCCCCCTTCCTCTCGATGATGGCGTTGATGACGAGGGTCGTGCCGTGAATCATCTCCTCAAGATGCGGCATGAAATCGGAACCCCGACGTTTCAGCAACTCTTGGATCCCCTGCGCCACCGCATCCGACGGATCCGACGGGGTCGTCAGGCATTTGTTCACCTCAAACTCGCCGGTCTTGTCGTTCATAAGCACAAAATCGGTGAATGTGCCGCCGATATCGCATCCCAAACGATAGGACTCTTTTGCCACGAAAACCTCCCATGTAATAAAAATTATGAAGGATGGAGGATGAAGGGCTCCCGGATTTTCATCCCTGCGGAACCTCATCATCTTCGCTCCTTGTTGATTTGTCAGTTGGGAGTGGGTTGGCGTCAGTTGGTTGTTGATTGTTTCAAGTGGCTAGTACAGCACTTTTTAAGTCCGTCCCCCTTCATGTTCGCGCCGGATTGCCAAATCCGGCGGCTCGGATGGCCGCCGGATTTGGCAATCCGGCGCGAGCAGAGGGGGTGACGAATTTATGAATTGTATCAGGAGTCACTGACCACAACCCACAGAACTGACCACAAGCCACTGAACTGACCACAAACCCCTGACCCCTCAAAAAAGATTCGGCTCCTGCCACTCGCCGAAGACATGTCGAAACACTTCGGTCATCTCTCCCACGGTCGCGTAGGCTTGGCAAGATTCTACGAGCGCGGGCATGACGTTCTTCCCTTCCCGTGTCACTTTCTCCAGATTCTGCAAGGTCCGGGTCACCTCTTTGTCATTGCGGGTACGCCGCAGTTCCCTGAGGCGCTCGATCTGCTTCTCAGCCCACGATTCATCGTATTCGTGGAGCTCCACTTCTGGATGATCTCCCTCTGTGTATTTGTTCACCCCGACCTTTGTGATCTCCCCGCTCTGAATCCCCTTCTCAAACTCATATGCCTGCCGGGCCACTTCCCGCTGGATGGCTCCGCTGGCAACCGCCTGGATCATGCCGCCCATCTCCTGAATCCGCTTCATCTCGGCCAGGATCTTCTCCTCCATCTGCTTGGTCAATGTCTCGATGAAGTAGGAGCCGGCCAGCGGATCCACCGTGTCCCGAAGCCCGACCTCCTCCATGAGAATCTCCAGGGTGCGAAGCGAGAGGAGCGCGGCCCGGGATGTGGGGATGGTGTATGCCTCGTCAAAGGAGCAGAGCGCGGTGGTCTGCGCGCCGCTCAAGGCCGCGGCAAGCGCGTAATACGCGCCCCGGATGATGTTGTTTTCGGGCTGGGCCTTGGTCAGCCCGCTCCCGCCGCCGCCGAAGAGTCCCCTGAGAAAGAGCTTTTTCTTCTCCTGAACACCGTACTCCTCTCTCAGCATTCTCGCCCAGATCTTCCGGGCCGCCCTGAATTTGGCGATCTGTTCCCACAGGTTCCCGTAAACGTTCAGGTTGAAGGTGAATCGGCCCACGAATTGTTCGGGTTTCATCCCCCTAGCCGCGACATTTTCGATATAGGCCCTGCATATCTCAAACGCACACGCGATCTCCTGGGCAGGGGTCGCGCCGGATTCTCGGATATGATACCCGCACACACTGACCGGATTGCATCTCGGCAGTTCCTTCACGGAATACTCGATGCAGTCCCCCACCAGGCGCACCGCCGGTTCCACCGGAAATATCCACGCGCCCCTGCCGATCATCTCCTTGAGAATGTCGTTCTGAGGGGTCGCGCTGATCTTCTCCTTGGGGTATCCGAACTTCTCCGCAACCGCCTGATACATCGCCAGCATCACGGTGGCGTTGGCGTTGATGGTCAGGCCCGATCCGATCTTGTCAAAGGGGATGTCTTGGAACGCGATTTCAAAGTCCCGAAGGGAATCCACCGCCATCCCCACCCGGCCCACCTCGCCCCTGGCTTTGGGATCGTCCGAATCGAGGCCCATCTGGGTGGGCAGATCAAACGCGACGTTCAGGCCTGTCTGTCCGTGGGAGATCATCCACTTGAACCGCTGATTGCTCTCCTCCGGCGTACCGAATCCGGTGTATTGCCGGGTCGTCCATGCCCTGCTGCGATACCCGAGCGGATGCAGGCTGCGGGTAAATGGATATTCTCCCGGGTCTCCGAGGTCCTTCTTGTAGTCAAAGCCGACTTCCTCCAGATCCTCAGGCCCATAGACCGGTTTCACACGGATGCCAGAGGGATAGATCACCTCCTCAATCGCATCCTTCTCGTTTTTTATGTACCTTGCAACACCCACTGTTCCTCCCTTTCTGTTAGTACCCGTAAACGTGAACGTGAACGTAAACTTGAACTTGAACGTGAACTTGAACGTGAACGTGAACTTGAACGTGAACGTAAACTTGAACTTGAACGTAAACTTGAACTTGAACGTAAACTTGAACGTAAACTTGAACGTGAACGTGAACGTGAACGTGAACTTTTCCTTCCCACGCTCTTGCCGGATTGACGAATTTCCGAAGTCAAGCCGCTTTGCGCGTGATCTCCTCCTCAGAGCGGAGTTCCTCTGCGATGGCCTGAATGGTTTCAACGATTTTCTGAAAATGGGTCCCCCCGGGGAAAACGCCGGCAATCCCCATGGCCTTCAACTTGGGGATATCATCTTTGGGGATGACCCCCCCCACCACCACACAGATCCGATCATCAACCTCCTTTTCCTCCAGCATTTTCAACATCCTTCGGGATATGTGAAGATGAGCCCCGGTCATGATGCTGAGGCCGATGATCTCCACTGATCCTTGGATCGCCAGTTTCACAATCTGGTCAAGACTCCTGTGCAGGCCCGAATAAGTCACCTGCATCCCCGCGTCCCGAAGGGCCAAGGCCACAACCTTCGCGCCCCGGTCGTGTCCATCCAGATCCGGCTTGGAGACCAGAATCTTGATATTCTCCTGTTTCATAGCGTTTCTCCCATGTAAATCAAAAGACAGGGTTAAGGGTTAAGGGTTAAGGCTTGTTGCTGTAGGGTTCGGGTTTGTTTGTTTCCGCCATGTTGGTTTTTGCCATTTTTGTGTGTCGATTGTTGATGTGGCGAAAACTCTTGTCCGGCTTTTTGGCGGGAAACTTTTGTCCCATCATTGCTTGTGGAGGCTCAGGGAAAAGGAGTGCAAAGATTGGCAATGGCTGAGAATTTGCCATCCTGAGGGACCTTCTTTGCACCTCCATTCTCGGCTTTGGCGCAAGCTCCTCGGCTTCAGCGCAAGCTTTCAGGGTGCCGGCTCAAGCGTGGGAGAGCTCAACAAAGGGAGTGCAGGAAG
>JAOZRQ010000934.1 GCA_029940115.1 Desulfobacterales bacterium | reverse complement strand
ATGGAAGGATCGGCACGGAGGAGGCGATTCACATATTGCGGAACATCGTGACTTCAGGAGAGGATGGCGAACAGACAATGGCTGATCTGGCAGGCACATACACGCTGGCCACCTTCATGATAGATTACGCCGACGGAAGTATGGTGACATCCCATGACATCGGCTTCTATTTGGGAATGATGGAAATCACGTCTGACGGGCATATGCACAAGGAAATGACGGTTTACGGCAGTTTTGGCATAGCCGAAGCCCAGATTGGGGTTGTCGACGAGTCCAATCTCCATTTCTCCGGTTGCGACTTCGACATCCCGCTTCTGTTCGCCCTTTCCTGTGAGAGCGGTTGCGACTTCGACATGCCGTTTCTGTTCGACAACAACTTCCTGACCCTCAATTATCCCCAAGGATATTGCGGGCAAGACAACGGCAAAATGGAGTTTTGGGAGAAGGTGACGCCATAGGTTTGTCCTGTCAGGGGATGCTGGAAACAGCCCGGCAATTCATTGCCGGGCTCCGAATCACCCACAATTTGTTCAGTCCGCAGGGATGGCCCGAAACCTTTCAGTCGTCCCTACGGGACTCGGAGGCTTCGTGTGATCCACCCCGGCAATGTCTGATCTTAGCTTGGGCCGGGCTATTCTCAGAAGTCCCTACGGGACAGGCCGGGCAATGCGTTTTGCGAAGCATCTGCCTTTGTCCCGTCAGGGACATCCGAAAATAGCCCGGCAATTCATTGCCGGGAGCGGAATAAACCCCAAAATCCCTGTCCCGTAGGGACAACTTGCTGGGGGTTAAAAAAAAGAGACACAAAAAATCCGGACGCCCTGTCAGTCCCGGAAGGCTGTTGCAGGATATCCGCCGTGCCATGAGGGACGAGGGCCGTCAGCAGTTGCAGGTGGACATTGATCCGGAGCAGTGCAAAGAACTGGAAAAAGCCCGTGTGAAAAACAGGAAGGAGATGCGCCTGTCCCTTGCCGCCACCGGGCTGGCCCTTCTGGGCAACATCAGTCCCCTGTTTGCCGTGGCAGGCGCTGTAGCCGTGCTGTATCTTTCCAGAGAGCTTTTCTCCCTCATCCGCAAAGATTTCAGGCGCGGGCATTACCTGAGCGTTTACCTGATCGGTCTGTTCCTTACCGTCGGCATGATCCTCACCGGCCATCTGGCACTGGCGGCATTCGCCGGCGTGATGGGCAG
>JAOZRQ010000933.1 GCA_029940115.1 Desulfobacterales bacterium | reverse complement strand
CTTGATGCTTGAAACTTGATGCTTGAAGCTTGATGCTTGAAACTTGATGCTTGATATGAAATCCACCGGTGTCAAGTCCCCAGTCTCAAGTTGCAAATATCTGAATTTTAGTTGCAAATACAGGATGTGTCAAGGAATTTCAGATGAAAACGCCATGCATCCCAGATTAAGGAATCATGACCCCCTCACGCTCGGTTCGGATCATCAAATTCGGACCACTTCCGCCAGGAGCGGGAAGGGAATTTAGTTGGTCACAGATGCTGAAGACATTTCTGTAGAGCAATTCGCAAGTTCCTCCCTTTACATGCCCGGCCAAAAGTTTTCCAGGATATCATGCCCCACAAAGGCACAAGTATTTGTAAAAGAGGGCTGTGTACAGGACAAAAAGTCGGGAATGGGCCAGAAACCCGGCTTTTTTCCAAACGGGCCGACTCCCCAACTGCAAGAAAAAGCCGGGTTTCTTTCCCCAATCTTTATTTTTTGTCCTGTACACAGAAAAGAGGGGACGAATAGGCGCGTTTACGACTTGGGGGACAATGGCACTGGCCGGAGGCAGAAGTTTGTAGTTCCGCCTTTAGGCGGTGTCGCACCGCCTAAAGGCGGAACTACAAACTGAACCCATGCTCAGTCAAACATTTCTGGATAAAGTTTCCTCGCGCAGTCCGGGCATATGCTGTGTGTGAATTTGGCATTGGTATGCTTTTGGATATAGGCCTCAAGCTGTTCCCAATAATCATCGTCGTTGCGGATTTTCTTGCAGGAAGCACATATCGGGATGAAGCCCCTCAATGTCCTGATCTCCTCAATTGCCTTTTCCAGTCTGAAAATCAGTTGGGCCTGCGTGTCTCTGGCCTGTTTGAGGGAGAGATGCGTCTGCACCCTTGCGGACAATTCGGCCGCATGAAATGGTTTGGTGACATAGTCAACGCCCCCGATTTCAAATCCTTGTATAATACTCTGGGCATCGGCCTTTGCGGTGAATGGGAAAGAAACCCGGCTTTTTCTGGCGGTTCAGGAAAAAAGCCGGGCTTCTTGCCACAGGTCAGGCATATTAATTTTTTTGGGGATTCCCTTACTGACGCCTTTCGGAGAACCTGTTCCAGCAAGGGATTCTATAGGATTCCAGGTAAATATTCGATAAACCCCGTGCTCGCTCCCGCCGGATTGCCAAATCCGGCGGGATGGCGGCTCGG
>JAOZRQ010000575.1 GCA_029940115.1 Desulfobacterales bacterium | reverse complement strand
GGGATCAAACCTCGTCCCCGGCGTCTGCTGACGGGGATCAAACCTCGTCCCCGGCGTCTGCTGACGGGGATCAAACCTCGTCCCCGGCGTCTGCTGACGGGGATCAAACCTCGTCCCCGGCGTCTGCTGACGGGGATCAAACCTCGTCCCCGGCATCTTCCCCGATACCCGACATCTCTTATCGGGGGGAAAATGTCGGGGAGCGACACTCGAACCTTTGGGTCCTTCACAACGTCACCCTGAGCTTGGAGAGCCGCCACATCCTGTGTCTGCTGGGGCCTTCGGGATGCGGGAAAACCACCCTTCTGCGTATCATCGCGGGCTTGGAGAGACCTGACAGGGGAAAGGTCCTTTTCGACGGGACGGACATGGCGAGGATCCCGCCACACCGTCGGCGGTTCGGGATGATGTTCCAAGAGTTCGCCCTCTTTCCCCATAAAAACGTCTTTGAAAACGTGGCGTTTGGGCTACGGATGCAGAAACTGCCAAGAGAGGAGATCAGCCGCCGCACCGGGGAGATGCTGGCCTTGGTGGGACTGGACGGTTTTGGCCGGCGCGGTGTGCATACGCTTTCGGGCGGGGAACGCCAGCGTGTGGCCCTGGCCCGAAGCTTGGCCCCTTCTCCCCGGCTTCTGATGCTCGATGAGCCGTTGGGTTCTCTTGACCGTCCTTTGCGTGAGCGCCTGCTCCCGGAACTGCGTCAAATCTTGAAAGAAATCGGCATCACCGCCATCTTTGTGACCCATGACCATGCCGAAGCCTTTGCCATGGCCGATGTCATAGCGGTCTTTGACAAGGGCCGCATCGAACAGATGGACACCCCCGAAAACCTGCGTAAATCCCCTGCCAACAGAACCGTAGCCGACTTTCTGGGAGTGAGGCATGATGTGATGCGTGAAACGTGATGCGTGAAACGTGATGCGTGAGACGTGATGAGTGAGACGTGAGACGTGATGAGTGAGACGTGAGACGTGATGAGTGAGACGTGAGACGTGATGAGTGAGACGTGATGAGTGAGACGTGATGAGTGAGACGTGAGACGTGATGCATGATGTACAATTTATATTACGCCTCACTCCTCACGTTTCACGCCTCACGTTTCACTCCTCACGTTTCACGCCTCATGCCTCACGTTTCACGCCTCACTTCCTCACCGCGCGTACGGACCCGCATTTGGACAACTCCGCTTGGTCTCTGTTCCACAGGGTCTCATTCCTGGATGTCACAATATATGCCTTCTTGTTCCACCCGTGCCAGACAAGGTCAGCACTCCAAAACCATCTTTCGCTGACAGAGGGGAAAAAGGGGCTCTGCTTGTATATCCCCACCAGCTCATTAGCGGTGGGTATGCGCCACTGATAGCCGCCGGTGTTCAGATGGTTCACATATCCCTGCGCGGTCTGATAATCTACACATCTGCCCAAGTCCGCCAGAGAATCAAGGGTTGACCAGATCAGTCCGGTCTTTCTGTCGGTGATTGTTCCATTGCCGTTTGAGACAAACCGCCCCTCGGTCTGTCTCACAAGGGAGCGCATGTCTTGCAACTCCTTCTGTATTCTGGCGCGGTTCGCGCTTTCCGCCCGGGAACGCTCATCTTGGAACGCCTTTTCCTGTTTCAGCTGGCCCAATATGGCGGAAGCATCCGGGATGTATGGCCCGGAGGCGTTCTCCCGGATATATTTTTCCAGCCTTTGAATTCTGTCCGCCAGACCCACACGCAAATTTTTGCTGTACGCGAGGACGTCGGACCATTCCCGCTGGGTCCGGGTGGCTCTCATCCGTTCATCTTCCAGCTTCTTCTTATGGGTCAAGCGTTCCAGCATCAGTTCCGCCTCCTCGGCATATCTCCCCGAGGGATAGGTCGCCATGTACTTCTCCACCCGTTGCACCCTGTTCGTCAGACTGTTCATCCTGTCACTGCAATACTCGGTCAGGTATTCCCATTCCTTCTCCTCTCGGAGATATGCCTTGTGCCTCCTCTCCAGTTCCGCGATCTCCTTTGTGACGATACTCTTCATATAGGAAGGGAGTTCCGGATTCGCGAGCAGATAGTCCGAATAGATCTCCTTTGCCTCGGGGAACATGTCATCCGCCACCTGTTTCTCAACCTCTTTCCGGATATCTCCGAGATCCTCCCGGTATTGGATTCTCTTATTGTACTTGACCTTCAATCCCTCGGCCTCGTCGGCATAGCCTGTGGCGGGGAACTTTTCAATGAATTCGTCGCACAGTTGGATGCATCTCTCCCACTCCAGCGTCTTCTCACACCGGGCCAATTCCTTCCTGAAAGCGGTGTGATATTCCCCGAGCATGCTGATGACCAGTTTTTTCACATCCCCGATATGCCTCCCTTCCGGATGTTTCGACACATACGCATTATAGGCTCGGATCCTTTCGGTGTAATGCGCGTCCGCAAGCGTCAGCAGATTTTCATAATCCCTGTCATCCAGCAACGCGGGGATCTCAGCGATCTTCTCTTTGATCTGTCGGAGATGTGCGCCTTTGGGATGTTTCTTGAGATATCGGTCATAGACCGCGCCGGCATCCTCATATTTTTTTTCCGCATGCAGACCTTCCGCCTCCTTCAACGCCGCCTCAAAATCCCGCTGTTCCATCTGCTTGCGGATATCTCTGATCTTCTGCCTGAAGCCTGCCGCATATTCGGTCTCTTCGTAACGGGCCAGAAAGTCCTTCAGAATCTTCTCCTTGGCCTCCAGTTCCAGGTTGCCTTGCAGGCTCGCCAATGTTTGCTCATATGCGGCCTCTATGCGGCTGGCCTGGATGATCCGCCCTGAGACCACGAACAGCCCCCCCATGATGAGAAACAGGGAAAAAACCGCGGCCGCGAATACCCAGAAGCTTTTTTTCTTGGGATTCAGTTCGACGACCCATTTCTCCAAGAAGGTCAGCCGCTTTCTGTCCAAGGTGACCCATCTTTTCTTCTCCTTGATGACCCACTTCTCCCTGTCGCAATATTCCCTGACATATTCCACCGCCTCTTCGATATCCATGCCGATTTTCATGGCCTTTTTGATGAGGATGTCGAAATATTCTGACCGAATCTTCCCGTCCATCCCGGCGGCGTTGATGTCTGTGTTGAAATCGGAGAGATGGATCCGGCTCCGGGTCAGGTCGTACGCGCGACGGCTCTCCTTTGACTTGAAGAGGACGATGCAGTGGCCGGCCAAAGCCCCGCTCGCGGTGGTGGCCGCGCTTTTCTGTCCGATCCTGCGGATATTCGTCTCCTTCTCCTTTGCTTTCTGCTGAAGGGTCTCCAAGGGCGAGTCAGGCGGCAGATCAAGAAAATCATAGAGCGAGGATTTCCCGATAATCTTCAGATTCTCATTGATCAGTTTCTCAAGCGTCTTGTCAAGGGGCTGAGGTCTTTTGAACTGGGCCGTCTGTTTTCTGATGGGACATTTGATCCGCATATGAATGTCGCCCTCCGCGATGCCGTAGAGGTGCGCCAGCTGGATCAGGGCCTGTTCGGTGATATGTCCCTCATTTTTCCGAAACTCAAGGTACTCGTCAATCTCCGAGCCGATCGCCTTCTTCTTCATCTCAGCCCATTCACGGATCTTGTTCGCGCCGATCGCGTGGCGTTTGGCAAGCGTGGCGATTTTTTTGTCCGTGATCGCGCCTTTTTGCATGAGGAGTCTGATCTCCCTGTCAATTTTGAAAACCTTCTCCTTTTTCTTCAGCCGTTCATGGATTCTCTCCTCTTTGACGCCATGCATCTTGGCCAGTCCGGACATCTCCTTTTTGGTGATCGTCCCTTTGCTCATCAGGATTTCGAGGTGTCTCTCAATTGCTGAAAACTTCGCCTCCTCATCCTGCCGGAGCAATTCCTTTGCGTTCCAAGCCTCCTTCTGACGGAGGTCGTTGTCCGTCATCACCTTTCGGATTTCAGGGATCAGGCCGATATATCGTTTGGCATGGATGGCCTTTGTGGGATGATTGCGGTACCGACTCCACTCGGCCTGTTTCTTCTTTATGGCCTCCTCAATGACATGGGGGTCCTTTTCCGCAGGCTCAACAGAAAGTTCGAGAAGCAGGTAATAGTTCTCTTTCTCCATGGTGTTCCTTCAAGAAGCTGTAAGTTGCAAGCTGTAAGCGACTTACAGATTGTGACTTACCGCTTCGTCACATCGGGTTTTCTGTTTCATGGTTGCTGTGAGCAGCTTGCAGCTTGCAGCTTGCAGCTTGCAGCTTGCAGCTTGCAGCTTGCAGCTT